>NZ_JAEQCB010000046.1:0-58701 GCF_020738785.1 Microcoleus sp. PH2017_05_CCC_O_A
GCTGACGAAACCGCAGATGGAAGAGTTTGTGCACAAACATTTGCCACAACATGGGGATTCGCTGCTGCGACAATTGCGCGATCGCCTGCGAGAAATTGCAGAAACGCCGTTACTGTTATGGATGATGTGCGAGGTTTTTGAAAGTACCGGGGAAATTCCCCAAAGTAAGGGCGAGTTGTTTCAGAAGTTCGATCGCCAGTATGACGAATTTAAGGGCGGTGCGTCGGTTTCGGATGATTTTCGGCGGTTCAAGTCAGAGCTTTTGCAGCAGTTGGCTTTTGTGATGTTGCAGGGCGATTTGCAGCAGCCTACGGAGGGTTTTGTGGCAATTTCTCGCGATCGGGCTGAGGAAATTTTGGAGCGTTGGTTGCATCATAGAGGGGTGCTGGATGCGCCAACCAAGGCGAAAGAATGGCTAGAGGATTTGCTGGAACATCATCTGTTGCAGGTGGCGGTAAAGCCGGAGGAAATTGAGTTTCATCACCAATTATTTCAGGAGTATTATGCGGGGCGGGCGTTGCGGAAACTGTTGCTTGAGAGGCATGATGATGTGACGGATGATGAACGGTTACAGCATTTCTATTTAAATTATTTTAAATGGACGGAGCCTCTGGCGTTCATGCTGTCGCTGTTGGCGGATGAGGATCGGGCGGTGCGGGTGGTGCGGCTGGCTTTGGAGGTGGATGTGATGTTGGGAGCGCGGTTGGCGGGGGAGGTGCAGCGAGAATTTCAGAAGTGCACAGTTGGGTTGGTGGATGGGTTGGATGTGCCGGGGTGGTTGAAGGTTGAGCTTTTGGGGGAAGTGCGATCGGATGCGGCGATTCCGGGATTGCTGAAACTCTGCTGAAACTCCTTGAACATTCAGACTGGAAAGTGCGATCTCATGTCGCATATGCGTTAGGTAAAATTGGTTCTGAGATTGCGATTACTGGCTTACTTAAACTTGTTAAAGATTCAGATCATGATGTGCGTAAAAATGCAGTAAGTGCGTTAGAAAAAATTGATACTGAGGCGGCAATTTATGGCTTACTTAAATTCGCTAAAGATTCTGACTCTGATGTTCGTAGTAAGGCGGCAGATGCTTTAGGTAAAATTAGTTCTAAAGCGGCAATTCCTGAATTACTTAAACTAATTAAAGATTCAGATTCTGATGTGCAAAGGAGTGCGGCAGATGCACTAAGTGAAATTGGTTCTGACGAGGCGATTTCTGGTTTACTTAAATTAGTTACAAACTCAGATTCTGATGTGGCTTGGATTGCAGCAGATGTGTTAGGTGAAATTGGTTCTGAGGCTGCTACTATAGGCTTACTTAAATTACTTAAACATTCAGACACTAATGTACGATCAAGCGTGGCATATGCGTTAGGCGAAATCGGTTCTGACGATGCAATTTTGGGCTTAGTCCAACTCGTTCAAGATTCAGATCCAGATGTGCGTTGGATGGTAGCAGATGCGTTATGCGAAATTGGATCAGAGGAAACAATTCCTGGCTTAATTAAACTCCTTCAAGATTTAGATCCGAATGTGCGTGAGATGGCAGCAGATGCGTTAGGTAAAATCGGTTATGAGGCCGAGGCGGCGATTCCTGACTTAATTAAACTCCTTGAAGATTCAGAACCTGATGTGTGTTGGACAGCAGCAGATGCGTTAGGTGAAATCAGTTCCGAAGAGGCGATTCCTGGTTTACTTAAACTCGTCAAACATTCAGACCCGGATGTACGATTAAATGTAATATATGCGTTAGAAAAAATCGGCTCCGAAGAGTCCATTCCGGGCTTACTTCAACTCGTTGAAGATTCAGATACGGATGTACGTTTGATGGCGGGAGATGCGTTAGAAAATATCTGTTATGAGTCGGCAATTTTTAAATTAATTGAACTCGCTGAAGATTCAAGCTCTTATCTGCCTTTGAGTGTGGTAGATATCTTAGGAAAAATCGGTTCTGATCCGACGATTCCGGGATTATTTGAACTTCTTGAAGATCCAGACTCTGATGTGCGAGCGAGTGCGGCAGATGCGATCGCCAATATCGCTAAGCAGCACGCAGAGAAAGTCGTCCCCCATCTCCCCCACCTCCTCACCTTAATTCTCCCCAAATCCGGCAAAGAAGTTCACCGCCTCATCCTCGCCATCCAAGCCGCCTGCAAATACTACAACTACTCGATTCGTCAGTTGTCCCTAACACCGGAAATTGGCAAGCATCCGGCGAATGCTTCTGCTAGCATATACAACATACAATCTGTCGAGAAACTTATGTCAAACGAACCACCTATCTTCAACCAACAAAATGCCACCATCGGCGTTAACTATGCCGCTGAAAACAGCAATCCCAAGATTATTCAAAAAGTCGAAGCCGCCCAGGAATCCTCTCCTGAAGCTGCACTGAATGCAGTGGTGCAAATCATTCAGGCATTAGAAAAAAAGTATACCTACGTGCAAGACGAACAACAAGCACGTCATATTATTGATGCAGAATTTAAGGAAATCAAAGAGCAAAAACCCATCGAGTGGCAAAACCTAATCAGCCTCAAACGGCTTTACAATGGTGGCAAAAATGCAGCAGTGAAAGTTGGTGAACACTTCGCCGAATCAAACCCCTGGGGTAAAGGAATTGTTGCTTTCATTGAAGGCGTATCCGAAGACGTGAATTAGCCCTAGGAATTACGCACGGGAGCTCAGAAACCGGGTTTTTTACGAAGATACTTCGTTGTTATGCAGAGATTCGGTAAAAACCCGGTTTCTCACCCCACCCGCCACTACTGTCAACTGCCAACTGCCAACTGACTAATGACTCCTTAAAACAACTTTAGCCGATCGCGCAAAATCTCAGCTTGTTTTTCCGATTCCGCCAAAGCATCCCTCGCGCCCTGAACCACATCAGGAGTAGCCTTATCCACAAACTTCTGATTAGTCAAACGCGCCGCCGTATGCTTAATTTCAGCTTCCACCTTGGCCAGCTTCTTCTCCAACTTACCACGCAAAGCCGCTAAATCGACCACACCAGCCAGAGGAATCAAGACTTGGACAGTACCAACAACCCCAGCAATTGTCTGTCCCAAATCTGCGTCTAAATTAGCTGTCACCGTCAGATTTTCGACTTTCGCCAAATCCTGAATGTAAACGCCTCCATCCAAGAGAATTTGGCGTTCCTTTTCATTTTCGCTTTGCAAAATCGCCGTCACCTTCACACTCGGTTTGATATCAGAATCTGCCCGCAAATTGCGAATAGTGCGAATTGTCCCAAACAACAAATCAAACTGGTGTTCTAATTCTGGATCGATTAGCGATGTGTCAGGTTCAGGATAAGCTTGCAAAGCCAAACAATCACCATCACCCGTTTGAGTCAGAGTGTGCCAAATTTCCTCAGTAATGTGCGGCATAAAAGGATGCAGCAATTTCAGAATGCCTTCCAAAACAAAAGCAAAAGTTTGCTGTGCAACTTTCTTAGAATTTGGTTCAGCATCCTGCTGCAAGCGAGACTTGACTAACTCAATATACCAGTCGCAAAAATCGCCCCAAATAAATTCGTAAAGCCCCTTCGCTGCTTCTCCCAAACCGTAATTTTCTAAACAAGTGCGACTTTGTTGTACAACTTGATAATAGCGAGAAAGAATCCAGCGATCGCACAATTCCAACCCTTCTTCACTCCCCCCCTTAGCAAGGGGGGGCTGGGGGGGGTAAGGACTTCCCAACTGCTGTGGAGTTTGTCCTTCCAGATTCATCATCACAAACCGGGCGGCATTCCACAACTTATTCGTGAAATTCCGGGAAGTCTCGACTGATTTAGATTCATCAGTTTTGCGATCGTACTCCATGCGAATATTCTGCCCGGCCCCAATCACTTCCTTAACCAAAGTGTAGCGCAAAGCATCAGTCCCGTACTTCGCAATCAACAGCAGCGGGTCAATACCATTGTTTTTACTCTTAGACATTTTGTGGCCGTTTTCATCCAACACCAAACCGTGAATGTAAACAGTCTCAAAAGGCATCTTTCCCGTAAAATGTCCAGCCATCATCGTCATTCTAGCAACCCAGAAAAAGATGATATCAAAACCAGTCACCAAAGTAGTTGTCGGATAGTAAAAATCCAAATCCTTAGTTTCATCCGGCCAGCCCAGAGTTGAAAAAGGCCACAATCCCGACGAAAACCAAGTATCCAATACATCTGGATCTCTTACTAGCTGGACATCTGTGCCAAACTTAGCCTCCGCTTTTTCCCTCGCCTCAGCTTCAGTTTTCGCCACCACAAACGGCGTTGTATCAGTAATCTCGCCGTGAGTTTCGCTAACAGCATACCAAGCCGGGATTTGGTGTCCCCACCACAATTGTCTGGAGATACACCAATCTTTTAGCTTCACCAACCAATCGCGATAAACCTTTGTCCATCTTTCAGGAACAAAGACAGGTGAATTATTTTGATCTAAGGCTTCCAAAGCGCGCTGAGACAGAGGATCGATTTTCACAAACCATTGAGTAGATAGCAACGGTTCGACAGGAACTTTGCCGCGTTCGCTGTAGGGAACTGTATGTTTGTAATCTTCAATTTTTACCAAAACTCCGTCTGTTTCTAACCGCTTTATCACATTCTTGCGGGCAACAAATCGGTCTTGTCCCTGGAACTCTCCGGCATTTTCATTTAAAGTGCCGTCTTTATTCATGATATTGATAAACGGCAAATTGTGGCGCTTACCCATCTCGAAGTCATTCGGATCGTGGGCGGGAGTCACTTTCACGCAACCTGTTCCGAAAGTCGCGTCAACTAATTCATCGGCAAAAATTGGAATTTCGCGATTTATAATTGGCAAAGTGACAGTTTTACCGATAAGATGCTTATAGCGATCGTCCTCTGGATTCACAGCAACGCCAGTATCGCCCAACATCGTCTCCGGCCGAGTCGTCGCCACCTCCAAATAACCCGAACCATCCGTCAAAGGATAGCGGAAATGCCACAAATGCCCCTCAACTTCCTGCTGGTCAACCTCCAAATCAGACACAGCAGACTGACTCGCCGGACACCAATTCACCAAGTAATTGCCGCGATAAATCAGCCCCTCATCGTAGAGGCGGACAAAAGCTTCTAAAACCGCAGCGGATAAGCCTTCATCCATCGTAAAGCGTTCCCGCGACCAATCGACAGACACGCCCAAACTGCGGAGTTGATTAGTAATAGTATTGCCAGACTCAGCTTTCCATTCCCAAGCCCGTTCTAAGAATTTTTCTCGACCTAAATCGTGGCGAGTTTTGCCTTGTGCTTTGAGTTGTTTTTCGAGAATAGTTTGAACTGCGATACTAGCATGATCCGTTCCCGGCAACCACAGGGTATTGCGTCCAGTCATGCGGTGATAGCGGACGAGGACATCAATTAGGGTTTCTTCAAAGGCGTGTCCCATGTGGAGGCTGCCGGTCACGTTGGGCGGCGGAATGACGACGCAGTAGGGTTCGCCGCCGCCTTCTGGGTCAGCTTTGAAGGTTTGGTTGTCTTCCCAGTATTTTTGCCACTTGGTTTCGGTGGCTTTGGGGTCGTATTGGGGTGGTAGGTTTGCGGTCATGGTGGCTTCAGGGTTTGATCTTATCGGGAAATTGGGTTTAAAACCCCGTTCTTCTAGGATGGCTTTAATTTCTTAAATCCATTCCTAAAAATCCAAAACTTGTTTGTATTTCTAGTATACTAGAATAGTCAAGGTTAAATTCCTTTGCCATCGTGAAACAGTTAAGACACACTTTTAGGCATAAATTGTTGGACGCAGAGCAGCGAAAACTCTTAAAACAGCTAGAGAATCAACGCATTCTATGAACCAGAAAGCAAATAATTTAGTTCATTTGTTAAGTAGGGTAGGGCATACCCGAACTCTAGGTTAATATCCTAGTACGCTTTTGGAGATAGACCCTCTGGGGTGGCTGTGAGTTAAGCTCGTCAATTGGTACTTTTGTACGGTTGAAAAGTTTAAAAATTGCCGAAAGGACATAGCGCTTAAAGGTCAGTCGATGAATTAAGAATCCCCACGCCTTGACTGCTGGGGAGTGTCAATTATGATTGTGCCACAGAATAGGGAGGAGAAGAGATTTGAACCGCATCAGTGCCAGAAAAAGCAGAGGGAAGAGCGATATTCAAGGCGGGGCGGGTTTACGTTAAAATGAAGGTAAAATTAAAAGGTTTGATGGCATTATGAATGTAGCAGCACTTCGACATCAAATCGATCGATGGCTCGATCGACTCTCTCCAGAAAATCTGGCATTAGTTGCGAGTTTTATAGAGTTTCTCAGCCAAAAGCAACGTCAGGGGATAATCATTTCGCAAAATAATCTGCCAGAGGTTTTCTCAGCAGAAATCCAAGAGATGCCGACTGCTAATTCTTTTAGTATTCCAGAACCCTCAGAAATTGACGGAGAGGGCCAATCTAAAGCAGCGCTTCTACAAGATTTTCGGCAAGCTTGGCACGAAGCCATGAGTGGGCAAACCATTTCGGTTGCTCAAATGTGGGAAGGAATTGAGAATGACTGACTTGCCGTTAATTCAAGTTATAGTTTCGCGAACCTTCAACCGCAATTTACGCACTCTTTCAAAAAAATACCGCAGCATTCGCAATGATATTCAACCCGTTATCGAACAACTCACACAGGGAGAACTGCCAGGAGATCGAATTGCTGGAGTGGGTTATGCAGTCTTCAAGTTGAGAGTCCGAAATAGCGACACTCAAATATTTTCCGAGTTCAAAGATGCTTGAATAATGTAGTCTTTAATTTCTGCCTCCATCTCAAAAATTTCTGTCATTATGCTTTGACTCAATTCGCTTTCTCCAACTAATCCCTAATTATATTTCTCTTTGATCCAGATGCGATCGCCAAAACGCAGAACATAAGACCAGATCGCAGAAGGTAGCTCGGAATGCGTCACCCAAATGACAGATGTACCTGCTTCAATAATTTTTTCAACAATGCCTACAACTTTATAAGCTGTTTCAGGATCTAAATTTGCTGTAATTTCATCGAGTAGCAGGAGTTGAGGAGAGTGTACCAGCGCACGGGCAAATGCTGCCCGTTGCCGTTGTCCTCCTGATAGTTGATTGGGGTACTCATTCGCTTTATCTTCAATCCCAAGCTGAGCTAACTGATGCTTGGCAGCTTCATCTGCTAGCTTTTTACGTTTACCGTTACGCAACCAAAGGGGTAGTGCTACGTTTTCTAGAACAGTCATGTGCGACCAGAGGTATAGTTGTTGAAAAACCATGCCAATTTCTAGCCGACTGTTTGTCCGATCGAGATGACCGGGTTTGGAAACAACTCTGCCATTAAAAATAATTCGACCTCGATCGATCGATTCTAGCAACGCAATGCAGCGCAACAGGGTAGTTTTCCCGCAGCCACTTTTGCCTTGAATCAGCATACTCTCACCTTTTTCTAGCGAGAAGCTGACATTCTCTAGAATATTGGCATTATTAAACCGTTTGCCCAGATTTTCGATGCTTAGGAATGAACTTTGCATTGTAGGATTGAGAGCTTGCTTATATTGTCTCCGTACCACCCAGTTCTTTGACTTGCTGTACCCGTCTTAGTAGGAGGTTGAGGGGAACAACGGTAGCGATGAACATCACGGCAACCGTTGAATAAATCTCGATCGGGCGGTAGGTTTGAGCAATGATTGAATTGGCTGTATGAAGGATTTCTGGCACAGCAATTACTGATGCCAGGGTAGAGAATTTGTAGGTGGTGATGTACTGTCCCATGAGGGGCAGCCAGGACTTGCGAAAAACTTGGGGAATTAGGATATAGCGAATCGTTTCTAAGCGAGTCATACCCGTGCAGTAGGCAACCTCGATTTCTCCAGGGGGGATGGAGTTAATCCCACCCCGGATGATATCTGCAACAAAGGCAGCGAGGCTCAAACCTAGCCCCAACACGGCACAGCTTTGCCCGTCCAGGATAAAGCCGGGGATGAGTAGAGGCAGACTGTAGTAAAGCCAAACGAGTAGGACTAAGGCGGGGAGTGCGAGGAAAAGTTCGATGAAGAATTTGGCGAACCCAGAAATGAGTCGGGAGGATGTGAGGGAAAGCACCCCGACTAACACGCCGACGATCGTTCCAAGAGCAATACTACCAAGACTAATCCCGATCGTGGTTAGTAAGGCAAAGCACAAGGGTAACAGGTTATTCCAGATGATGGAAAAGTTCCAGTTCATTGATGAATTACGACTTGGTAAATTCCCAAACTTTCTTGATGTGCAACCAGTTTGCACCTGCTTTTTGTTCCCACTCCCGCAGGCGACCTTGGTAATCTAAAGATTCTAGGCTGCTGTTGAGGAAGTTCAACATTTCGGTGTCGCCCTTACGCACTGCCCAGGAGACAGGAGTGAGGTTATAGGGGGCTTTGGCAAAAAGGTCTTTGACTTGGGGGTTGGCTTTGGCAAACTGGGAGGTAACATAGGCATCACCGAGGGCAATATTGGCGCGACCTGCCACAACAGCTTGGAAGGCAAGGGATTGGTCGCCACCAGAGAAGCGGGTGATTTTGGCTTTCTTGAAGTTGGCTTTGGCATATTCGTCGCCAGCTTCGCCTTGGGTGACAGCAACGGTGACTCCGGGTTGGTCGATGCTTTCCAGGGTTGTGAAGCGGGTTTCGTCGGCTTTAGTGATGGCGCTGTTGCCTGCGTAGAAGAGGGGATTGGTGAAGTAGACGGATAAGGCTCTGGGGACGGTGACGAAGGTGGGGACGATCGAAACATCAAACCGACGGGAGTCCAGCCCGGTAGCAAAGCCTGACCAATCGGTTTCGATGAATTCGGGAGTCCAGTTGTTGAGCCGCGCAATTTCTTTGATTGTATCTACTAAATGCCCGCCCAATTCTCCAGTGGTTTGGTTTTTGGTGATGGTTGGCGGAAAGACGAGATAGGCGACTTTGATTTTGCTACTGGCTGCGATTTGCCCCAAGGTTGACGTGCTGGTGGTATTTGGACTGGTTTGTTGTGCAGAATTTTTTGTGCATGAAGCCAAGCTGACCAAGAAGACTATTGCTAGTGAAATGGCGATCGTAAACCATCTCTTTCTAAAAGTTTTAATGCCCATTGTGTTCCTCCAAAGGAATCAAAATTTTTAAATACAGCAATCTGTTGTTTTGTCTTGTAAGTGCGCTATTAATCCACGCCACATTTCAGTTTGTGTCTGAAAAACAAATTCTTTTGCCCGATTGAAGGCACTTTCTCCGCCTTCTTGTTTTCTAAGCCAAGCTACAACATCTTCAAACATTTCAAAGTGGTTGGCGACAGCATGAAGCTGAAAGAAACGTAGCCCTTGCTGTGAGACATCTGCTTGTTTCACAACCCGTAGTAGTAGTTGGTAGTCGGGGATGTCAAAAGCTTCATAGATTGCGATAGTAAACAGGGCTTCTGCAAGGGGCGCTTGCCGACAGTAGGTTTGCAGCGCCCGATTAAACAGGGAGGCAAATGCAGGTTCCTTTAGAGAATCTTCTTCCCGAGCGCCAACGGAAGCTAAAAAATCTCGGTACAACTGGTTGTGGCTCTGCCCACTTTTTCCGCCCAATTCTTCGTACAGATTTTTCGCTATTCCCTCCCACAAAAATTCATTGGTGCAGCACCGCTCACCCACAATAAAGTTGAGGTGGCAGAAGTCATAGCGGATAAAGTGAAAAGCTTCAGCAAATTGCTTTAAGCCCTCAATATTACTTGTAATATCACACAGAGATTTTTCCACCGCCAATTCTTTGAGAATTCGTTCTTCGTCATTAATTATTTGTTCTGCTAACAGACTAAATGAAATTTTCACAATTTGACTAGCTCCTTGCACTGATGATTTATGAAACTTGATTAACCAACTTCAAAACAGCATTAACAGAGGCGGTTAATTGTTCTTCATTTGGGTGAAAAGCAAATGCTGGATACAATTCCAAATCCTTCACACATCTTATATTGAGAACTTGCCAGTTATTCTCATCAGCTACACTTTTACAAAGAACGTGGTCAGAGCATAGAATAGGAATCACATCACTTTCCTTGGACTCAAAGGCTTTCATATAACTAAAAGCTTTTGCTTTGTCTGCAAATGCCTCTCGCTCGTAATAATTACCGAGCATACTGACTACCCAATCTCCGATCTCATTTTCTATGTAAACCAACCGAACACGTTTATGTGGTAAATCTTCTAGAAAGTCTGCATCAATTTCTATTGGTAGAGTAACTGCGGTCAGTTTAAGTTTTCCCCCTGAATACCACGGATCAGATAAGCGGTAATCAAAAAATCTGCCTGGTGCAGCCAGCATGAAAGGGGCAATTCCATGAACTTTACGTTCAGCAATTGCAAGAGGCATTTCTTGCCAAGTTAAGTATTGCCATTCTGTGTCTATCCCAAGCAAATCACCTACTCTTTCAGCGCAGTCAATGGCAATACCAATAGGCTTTTCTCCATACCTTTCCGGAGGCTCTGCCCAATTTGGATAAACAAGAGTATACCCAAGTTTCCATGAGCGATTATGAGCTATTTCTTGCCAGCTAGAATCAACTACCTTTCCCCGAATACTGGCGCTGTACCCTGCCGCTTCAAGCAGTTCATTCAACAAGCCATCAATCGTATCAGAAACTGGAAAGGGATTATGAGGAAGATTCTGATAGACTTCATCTAAGCGACGACCTAAAAATACTGCAATACGATTAACAATTGCTTTTGACGGAACGTTTTCGCCCCTTGCCCACCGATAGAACTGAGCTTCCCCAACCTGGATTTCAGCCATGAATTGCTGCTTTGTCCAGTTTGCTTTGGCAAGATAGCCTTCCACAACCTGAACAAATTTTGACTGAGACCCGGTATCTTCAGAACGAGTGCGTTTTGGGCGTGCCATTGAGATTATTTACTCTCCTTTTTTTTCTGAGACCAATAGACTCGCAATAAAGCTGACTTGCTGCGAGGTGCTAGTTGCCCTGCTTGCATTTCAGAGGTCAAGCTCGGCTGGCAAGCTTGAGGTCGTTGCAGCTAGCTGTATGCTAAGCCCACAAAAGTTTACACCATATAGCTAGCCTTTGAGCATCACAACTGTAAGTTTTGACGATCTTGATAAGACAGATTCATTTGCCATCTGCCCCAATCCTAACAGACATACGCTCGATCGTCATGAGTGGATGCCGTACCTAAGATAATTAAACATACTCATTTTGCAAAATCCGGAAATCGTGAAACGATAGTCTTCCTTGCCAGACTGATTGACATATAAGACTTTTCCTTTGTCCCAGAGGTGCGGGAAACCTAACCTATTAGGTCTACCCACTCGATCGGGACTTACGAAAAGAGTCTTTTACACTATCTGTAGAGTACGCAGTGCATACTCTACAGATAGAGTTTATGTGTAAGTCCTATCTATAAAAGGGTGCGGAGCAACACAAGAGTAATGGCTCAGCAGCCCTCCAGAGTGGCTTTACGCCAAGATTTGGTCATTCCAGGGAACGTCTTGGAAGGCTTCTGCAAGAGCGATCGACTGCTAAATTATATTAAAGATAGTCGTGATTGTCGTGAAACGCAAAAAATATTTGCAAAATATGTTGACAAGAGCAGGCGCGAGCAGTAAAGTGTAAATAACAAACGAAAAGAGTCCTGCCTCGGCAGAACTCTTCTGAAATAAACTTTCCCTCTAAGATTACTATGAAACTTGAAGCTCTGACAAGTGCTGCCGCTTCAGATGTAGGCTATTGGGCTGTTCGCGATCGCCTACCCGAAGAACAGGTCATTCTAGATCCCAATACCCTACTGGAACCGCCTGCTCCAGAAAATCCAAAGAGACTCGCGATCGTGGTCGATCGCACCCTAGAGTCTGGACTAATAGCCAATGCTGTCGCGATCGTCTCAGGCGGCTTGCAATGTGAAGCCTTTGGCTCCCCAATTCCTGATGCTCATGGGAATCTTTAGCCTGCAAGTCTCTGGAATTCAGTAGCTCTGATTACTCTTCTTGTGAGGTTCACTGTATGTTGCTCACTTTTAGTCGTCTCGATCGTCAAATCAGTCAAGTAATCGAGGGTCTCTTGCAATCCCATTTATCAGAAAGCTCTATCAGCGAACTTAAAACTCGGGAGATTATTGATCAAGTAAACGATCGAATTTACGATGACTTGATCTGCTTTTCTAATAAAGATCCAGCGGCGAAAAAATCGCCTGAGTATATTTTTGAGAGTTATCTCTCTTTTCAAGCTCTCATGTATTATCGAGTAGCCAATGCCTTATATTATAGTTGTCACAGTAATGGAAATGAGATAACCCATCTAAAAATCGTTGCGCGAAGGATATCCGAGCAAGCCAAAGCTAAAAGTGGAGTTGAAATTCATCCAGCAGCCACAATTGGTCGTAGATGTATTATAGATCACGGCTATGGTACTGTGATTGGCTGGAAATCAATATAGTAAAAGGCATCCAACGTTAGGAAATCGTGTGGAAGTAGGTGGATGTGTCAGGATTTTTGGTGCGGTGACAATTGGTGACGACGTAAAAATTTCTCCTTATATTGTCATCACCGAAGATATCCCTGCTAATTCTAAAGTATTGCTACGAACAACCAATCAAATTATCAAGAAATAAAATGAAGGCTATCTACATACAAGGTCAATCTCTACGTTCAGAAATAGAAAAAAATATTTCTGAGGAGCTGCTTGAAAAAGTTTACTATTTTGCCCGCCAAAGTTATCCAGATGAATGCTGTGGGTTAATTCTTGAAAAGGGCATCAGATCTTGCAAAAACATTCAAAATCAATTACATCAATCAGATCCAGTAACTTATCCCAGGAGCGCAAGAGAAGGGTTTGTTTTTTCATCAGAAGATTCCTTGTTCTTAAGCAGAAATATTGCTTCAGTCAATCCAGTCAAGGCAATCTATCATTCTCATCCTGATGTAGGAGCTTATTTCAGCAATGAAGACAAAAAAAATGCTCTATTTGATGGCAAGCCAATTTATCCAGTAGATCACCTGATAATTGATATACAAAGAGATGAAATTATCTGTTCTAAACTATTCAGATTTATTGCAGAAGATTATCAGTTAATTGCTGTTTTTCCTGGTAGAAAGATCTGAGAAGATACTCAAAAAAAGATTGCAAAACACAAAACAGTGATACTAATTATGATTTACAACTCAATTTTAGAGACAATTGGTCAAACTCCAGTGATTAAGCTTCAAAAAATAATTGATAAATCCCTTGATTCAAAGTTTGCCATTTATATAAAAAATGAAACGTTTAATCCTGGAGGTAGCCACAAAACTAGAATTGCCTTTAATATGATTAAAGATGCCGAAAAACAAGGGATTCTCAAACCAAATACAGGACAAACAATTCTCGAACCAACTGGAGGAAATACAGGAATGGGAATTGCTATAGCTGCTGCTATCCTCGGCTACAATGTGATCTTAGTTATTCCTGATAACTATAGCTCACAAAAACAAAAATCATTAAAAGCGTTAGGAGCAAAAATTATCCTTTCTGATAGTCGTAAAGGAGGTAATTCACATGGTGAGCTAGCAATGGAAATTCAGATTGAAAATCCTGAGTATGTGATGCTAAATCAAGGTCAAAATCCAGCAAATCCAGAAATTCATCGATTAACAACAGCTCCAGAAATTCTGGAAGACTTTCAAAATGAAACAATTGATTATTTTATTGCCAGTATTGGTACTGGAGGTCACATTACAGGAATAGGAGAAATTCTCAAAAAAGAAAAACCAAAGGTAACAATTATAGGAGTTCAACCAGACGGCTGCGAGCTTCTAGAAAATAAATTTTTTCCTCACAATATTCAAGGTCTTGCTGTTGGCATTATCCCCAAAGTATTGAATGTTAATATCATAGATCGAATGATTTCTGTAACATTTGAAGAGTCATTACAAATGATGAAAAATCTGAGCGTAAAAGAAGGCTTGTCAGTAGGTATTTCTTCTGGAGCTAATGTCGCCGCTGCTTTAAAAGTTGTTGAGGAAGTTCAGCAAAAGAAACAGCTACATCACAAAGTCAATATTCTGACGATGGCTTATGACTCAGCTATTGATTACTTAGATCTTTTTGATTGATTTTTTGATGACATCAAGCTTTGTTGCTCAGTTTTGAGTAAACTGTGAACTTTCCAAAATAAGGAGATTGAAATGACGATTTTTATTCTTAACAGTCCAGAAAAACTACCCCCAACTCAGAAGTTGTGGATTGATGAACCCTATCAGACTGAATGTGAAGCTACCGTGCTGCATACACAAGATGATTTGCTGGTAACAGATCGAACTATATTTTATGCAGAATCAGGAGGGCAAGTACCTGACAAAGGCTTTATTGACGATGTAGCTATCATTGACGTACAAAAGCAACCCGGAAAACCTATCTATATAAACCGTCCAGATGTCGAAGTTCCGATGGTACAGATTGATACTGTGGTGGTTCATAAACTAGATAGTCCTTCCCCTTTTATCGTAGGACAAAAAGTGCATATGAAGATTGATTGGGATTATCGATACAAGCTAATGCGTTACCACAGTGCAACTCACTTTGTTTTACACGCCCTTGAAGAAATCTATGGTCATCAAGAAAAGCTATATATCAAAGGTTGCTATATATATGAACAGAGTGCCCGTTTAGACTACGCTAATAAACTCAATCCTGAACTGATTCCAAAAGTGTCTACTTTAGCTAATAATTTGATTGCTCAAGGCGATGAAATTTTGATGGAGTCAGATCCTAGTACAAAAGATATCTCTTACTGGCGTTATGGTGATATCATTATTCCTTGTGGTGGGACTCATGTAAGTAGTGCCAAAGAAGTGGGTGCCGTTTCTTTGAAGCGTAAAAGTCATGGTAAAAATCTCGATCGAATTTACATTTCTCTATGTTAAAAAGTTGGAGCGAG
Organism: Microcoleus sp. PH2017_05_CCC_O_A; assembly: GCF_020738785.1. Taxonomy (NCBI): domain Bacteria; kingdom Bacillati; phylum Cyanobacteriota; class Cyanophyceae; order Oscillatoriales; family Microcoleaceae; genus Microcoleus; species Microcoleus sp. PH2017_05_CCC_O_A. Next base: position 14,872 of record NZ_JAEQCB010000046.1, read on the forward strand.
TTAAAATCTCTTTGGCACATAAACTGAATGTCACTCAAATCCAACTTCTACCGAAACCCTGACATTACTTGCGATTCAAAGAGGGCGATTAACAATCGCCCCTATTGGTTGAACCATCCGGGTCAATTTCCACCAAGGTTCCCGTTCCAATAGCCGTCAACTGAATGTACCGCTCGGCAATCGCATCACTACCTTTATACTTACGTTAAAATGAAGGTAAAATTAACAGGCATGATGGCATTATGAATGTAGCGGCACTTCGACATCAAATCGATCGATGGCTCGATCGACTCTCTCCAGAACATCTGGCATTAGTTGCGAGTTTTATAGAGTTTCTAAGCCAAAAGCAACGTCAGGGGGTCATCATTTCGCAAAATAATCTGGCAGAGGTTTTCTCAGCAGAAATCCAAGAGATGCCTGCTGCTAATTCTTTTAGTATTCCAGAACCCTCAGAAATTGACGGGGAGGGCCAATCTAAAGCAGCGCTTCTACAAGATTTTCGGCAGGCTTGGCACGAAGCCATGACTGGGCAAAGCATTCCGGTTGCTCAAATGTGGGAAGGAATTGAAAATGACTGACTTGCCCTTAATTCAAGTTATAGTTTCGCCAACCTTCAATCACAATTTACGCACTCTTGCAAAAAAATACCGCAGCATTCGCAATGATATTCAACCCATTATCGAACAACTCACACGGGGAGAACTGCCAGGAGATCGAATTGCTGGAGTGGGTTATGCAGTCTTCAAGTTGAGAGTCCGAAATAGCGACACTCAAAAAGGTAAAAGTGGTGGATACCGTTTAATTTACTACGTCCAAACAGCAACGGGAATCATTTTGCTGACCGTTTACACCAAATCCGAACAAGTCGATATTGCAGCAGAAGATATTCAAAACATTATTACAGAATACCAGCAGCAGCAGATCGAAGATCGAGAGGATATCTAAGAGTTGGGGAATCTTGCGCCGTAGAAGATGAGGTTTCGATATCTTCTACGGGTGACTGCTATACCTCGATTACTTCACCTCTTTATAATCCACCCCATAACTCGTATCTCTCCCCGACAAATAAGTAGTTTTCCCCGTTAAAGTCTCCAACGTTTCCCTGGTTTTACTCGAAGTAATCGTATTCAGCGGCACTCCCAACTTGCTAGCCAAACCCGCCGCCACGCCCACGCCTTGTCCTTGATAAATATTCACCGTCGCAATTCGCCCGACTGATACCGCCATACCGACATAGCCGGACGATCGCCCTACGATCGCCAAATTACTCACTTTACTAGCCAAAGCGCTCTCTATCCCAAAATTATAGGTCGGCAGCGGCGGAATTCTCGATTCCAAATCCTTGACTCCGCCGCGCAAGTCGAAATCGTAGGAAAAACTGCCGATCGACTTTTCGGCATCTGTTCCCCCTTTGATAATCTCTTTCCCACTTAGCGGCGCCACTACATCCCGGACATTCAAAGTTTGTCTGATATAAATCTCTTCCGGGATAAACACTCTCACATCTTTACCAGATTTTTTTTGCAGCCATTCTTGGAGATGTGACATTTCTTTCACCATCTCAGCATTCGGTTTTCTGCCGTTAGCTTCCATCTTCATCAATTCATCAACTTGGTATTTAAACAAAAACCCGTTCCACGACAGCGAATTATCTTTATAAGCGCAAACATTAGCTTTATCAAAGAAGAATCCTTTATCTTGAGTAAAGGGCAAATTCCTGTCTACGTGATATGCCGCCCCTATAGCTACGCTTCTGATATTGTAGCCGTCTCGATAGGCCTGATAAATCGGACTCAAGAAATTTCTCATCCAGAATTCTGTACTTGCGGGGTCTTTATATTTGGTAATGCTTGCTTTGATTTTTTCGACTAAAGGCGTGTCGTAGAGAATGTCATCTTCTATTTTGCGGAAGTCTGCCATCGTTAGCCCCGTAATTGTCGGCACTACAGATACTGCTAAAGTTTCATTTTTTGATTTAATATTTTGCGATTCATATCCTGTATAATAAGATAATCCGGCTTTTCTTGCCAGTTCCGCGTCTTGAGTTACGTCAATAAAAGAGTTAGCTTGAATTTTAATATTGCTCTCTTTGACTTCGGCATATTCTATTTTTTTATCAACTACGTGAGGAGTCAGAGTTGAGTGGGAAATAAGTTTAACTCCGGCTTCCGAAAGCATCTCTCTCAGAGCTTTATCAGCGGTTTTTGGTTCCAAGCAAGATTCAGGAACATTCGCTTTGTCTAGGAATTCCCGGAAACATTGGGCGTAGGGTTGGCGGTACCAGTCGGGGATTTTATCTAAATCGACGTAACCTAAACCGCCGCGGGTGAGTACGCCGCCCAAAAGAGCAGTTGCGTAGTTCGATCGCACAACAGCAACTTTACCCTTTTCACCTAAAGTCTTTTTTGCCCATATAGCCGCACATATCCCCGGCACTTCATCGCCATATACTACTACATCAAACTTTTGATCCGGTGATTTGTGGGGTTCTGCTGCGGGCGGGCTGCTGGATTTTTGCCGGATAGTTTCGGTATCTGATGTGGCGCTGGCTGGGTTTCTGTGTGTGATGTCATTGGCGGCTTGTTGGAAGTGCCCAGAGTCAACTAAAATTTTTACGGCTACGAAGAAGATTGCAATGGCGGCTAATTTCTTGAAAGTAAAGGGCATTTAGTTGACTCGTTGATAATTTTGGCATACCTGAAAGCGCTGTTCAGGGTTTACGGAGTTGAATATAACACGTTTAGGTAATTTCGACACAAGTTTAATTTTTCCGGGAACAGTTGCGATTAGTATTGATGTTAAGTTAATTCACAACTTGTAGTAAGCGTAACACTCTGCTGCTATTTTCAAAGCATCAGTCAAAAACGATAAACTGATGTTATGGTAGGATTGTCTGGGGCTGGTGGCAATTGGCAAGTTATTGATGAAATAGCCGATCGGGCTGTTGTCCAACAACAAGATAAGTTATCATGTGGCCCTGCTTGCGGTGCAATGCTCTTGGGCGATCGCGGGGTTTATGGTGCAAACCAATCTTTAATTGCGGCTGAAACTGGAGTTCCTGTAAATATTGAAGATTTAGCAATCGCACTCAATACTCTCGATACAAGCAGTTCTAGATTTTGGTTGGGCGGTACTATTTCTATTCCTGGAGCCACAAATTATGAAATAGTTGAGGTATTAATTACTACTGGTTCTTGGGCTGCTATTTTGTGGGAAACTTTAGCTGACTTGGGTCATATAGTCATTGTTGATGGGCTTGATGATACAGGAAAAATTATGATTCGCGACCCTTGGAATGCTACAAAATATAAAATGGAATTAACAGAGTTTTTAAATTACTGGAACCTTCAAGCAGTTTACTCATTAAGACGATGAAAGTGCAAGTTTTGTCTATTCAATCTGCGATCGCCCCCAACACTCACGAGGTTGTGCTGTCTGTTGGTACGGATACACAAAAATTTATTTTTACAACAGAAGTGAATCGAGTTGGAGAACATTTACTTCAGACTACCCGCGGCGATCGCACTTTTTCAGAGTTTTTTAAATTTAATCAGCGGGTAGCGATGAATGTGACAAATCTGGTTGTTAAATACTACAATCGTGAAACTGTCAATCTTCCGGCAGATGTCGGTGTCTTGGTCACTCAAGAAACGGCTTTATCGAAGCAAAAGCCATTTGAAAATAACAGTTTAGCAGATACTGAATCGCAGCTACCAACAGCAGTGGATGGAGAAACTCGTCAAAGGGCGATCGCGATTCTCGAACAGTTACCGGAAGCTGTGCTTGATGAAGCTGTTAAGTTTCTGGAATCTTTGTATGTTAAGTGCGATCGGCTACAATAAGTTAAGAACAGCAATTAAGTCATCTTAAAAATACAGAAAAAATGGAAAAAGTTTTTGTACATCCTGAATGTCCTTTTTCAGAAAACACATTTAACCTAGTGGCACAATTTAATGATAATCCCAGCTCTGATTTTTACAGTGAACACAAAAAAGTTTTCTTGAAATATGTTGAAAATCCATTAAAGTATATTTTAAGCCAGGTGGAAGAGCTGTTACCTGATTTTATCAAAAATTATATAAATTTCAGGATTGACCAATTTGGTTCTCTCCTTCTATTCCAAGGATTCCCATCAATATCGTACAGTGTAGCTTTGGGTCTGGGAGATATAAATTCTTTAGATAAGGCGCAGTTAATGCTAAATATTGAACCTGAAAAATTCACTTTTGGATTTTACTCAAAAATAACAAGTTTGGAAAAATTCATTGACAATTATAGCTCTCAATGTAGAAGTAATTCCTGGAAAACCTTGCTTGAATTATACAAGCTGCCCCATCAAAATTTTTGCGAGTTAAATCGCCACCTTCATTCTTATCGTTACCTACTTGAAGACTATAGGTTCGTAAAAATTAAAAATTCACAATCTGTTTTTAGTTTGCTAGAAGAGATTTTTTGTTGGCAAGAAATACCCAAGAATTTATTAATCACACCTAAAGTCAATAACATTCAGGTTGCTGTCTCACTAGAATCACCAGAGGTATTAGGATATTCTGCTAAACAGTTAATCGCAAAAATAGCACAAACCTTTAAAAAATTATTTCCATTGTTTTTATTTTTTAATGTTTATGAGAATAACTTATCTCTTCTTGTAAATGAATATTTTTTAGTATATAACAAAGAATTTAATCGAGCCTACAATCTCCAAGAAATGTCGGAACTAACAGGTTTTCAAACATCTGAAATCAACCGCTGGATACGCACCATTAACCGCAAGCAACAAGCCATCATCCAAGGCCCGCCCGGAACCGGAAAAACCTTCCTCGCTCAAAAACTAGCCCAACACTTAATCGGCGGCGGTGACGGCTTTTCAGACCTTATTCAATTTCATCCAGCTTATACTTATGAAGACTTCATTCAAGGCATCCGTCCGCAAAGTCAAGATGGGCAATTAACATATCCCATAGTTCCCGGCAGATTACTCGAATTTTGCACAAAAGCTGAGTCTCGTCAAAACACTTGCGTTCTCATTATTGATGAAATTAATCGTGCAAATTTATCTCAGGTATTTGGAGAATTAATGTATTTGCTGGACGATCGTGATCGCACTGTTAAACTAGCCAGCGGTCAACTATTTAGAATACCTAAAAATGTCTGCATCATCGGTACAATGAATACTGCCGATCGCTCTATAGCCTTAGTTGATAACGCACTCCGCCGCCGCTTTGCATTCATCCCCCTATCTCCTAACTATAAAGTCTTGCGTCACTATCACAAAACATGGCAAACAGGTTTTCCAATTGCTAGATTAAATCGCTTAATTGGTATTTTAAAAGATATAAATGTGGCAATTAACAACAAACATTATGAATTAGGCATCTCCTTCTTTTTGACAAAAACCTTAGCTGAAGATATCCAAGATATTTGGCAAATGGAAATTGAGCCATACCTCGAAGAATACTTCTTTGATAACCAGGCAAAAATGGATGAATTTCTCTGGGATAAAATCAAAGACAAATTGAGCAATTGAGCATCTAACGCTACCATTACCAAAAATATGCCGTTACAGCATCTATGAAACAAAGTGGTTGAGTTAAGAGAGTCCTAGAGGGAAAACTGTGTGAACAATAGATACTGCGATTGCTTTCCTACGGATCGCTTCGCTAACGTTCCTCGCAATGACAACTACTGACTGAACCGTATTTCTATGAAACGAGAATCACCCCAAATTATCGAACTCACAGAATATCAATTAGCGACCTTTGAGCGAGATGCAATCCCCCAATCAGTAGGAGAGAAAATCTACCATAATTATGCTAAGGAAATAGATATTGAATTTCCCAACCCTAAAACAAAATATAAATGGCAATTAAAGTCTCAAGGCCGAGTTGGCAATATTCCAATTACTCCACAATTTCACATTGTGATCAAACCCAAAGTTCCGATCGCAAATTTATTCGGAATGCTTGAGTATGCCTACGAACTTAAGATAAGTTTTCCGAAAGGACAGATTGAGTGCGAATCTTTGGAACAAGTCTATGAACGATTAGCTAACATCCTGGCGCTGAAAATTCTCGAACGCTGTCGCAAAGGATTGTATCGCAATTACTTACCCAAAACAGAAAAACTTTCCTATATTCGCGGCAGGATTGATGTCCGGGAAGCTGTGCAAAAACCTTGGGATGTTAAACTAAAATGTCACTATAACGAACAAACAGGCGATATCGAAGATAATCAAATTCTGGCTTGGACACTTTTCATTATTGGCCGTAGCGGTTTGTGCCGCGAATCTGTCTCATCGAGCGTGCGAAAAGCTTTTCACGCACTCCAAGGATTTGTTACTCTAACATCTTTTAAACCAGAAGCTTGTATCGATCGCACTTATCACCGTCTTAATCAAGATTATCAACTTTTACACGCCCTCTGTCGGTTTTTTTTAGATAACACAGGGCCCAGTCACGAAATGGGCGATCGCGAAATGCTCCCTTTTCTGATCAACATGGCTAGTTTATATGAACAGTTTGTCGCTGAATGGCTCAAGGCTAATACACCAAAAGGCTTCTTTGTCAAGAAAAAAAACACGGTCACACATGACCAAAATTACTCCGATCGCATTGACTTACTGCTGTGCGATATAGAAACAGGTAAAGTCCAATACGTCCTCGATACCAAATACAAAGCTCCCGATCGAGCAGACAGTGGAGACCGCCATCAAATAGTTGCCTACGCCAATGCAGTAAAGTGTAACAATGCAATTCTCATCTACCCGCAACACCTCAAACAGCCACTAGACATAAAAAATGGCGCTTTGCGAGTTCGCAGTCTAAACTTTTCCCTAAATGACGATCTCAATGAATCCGGAAAAATATTCTTAGCCTCTCTATTTCCCAGCACCGTCTCCTATTGGTGACAACTTAAGTAAAGGTACAAATTTTTAAGGCATACAAAAAAATGTAAATAGCTGAAATACTTACAGGCAAAGCAGTTTAGCTCTACTGAAGGAGTAAGGTAGCTAAAGTGCTTTGCTTGTTTACTGCGATCGCTCCCGATCGCCCCCGATCGCCAATGAGATGATTGCCAAAACAGTCTTGATCTAGACCAGATCAATTAATAAGCCGTATAATTAAAACAGGACAAAAAGTAATTATCCAGAAACAACTTCCGTTCCCCAAAAGCACATTGATTCGCGCCGTCATATACGTATTATTACTGCAATGTGACAGTTTCGAGACTGCTAAATAAGCAATCCACAAAAAGCTGTGATCTGGATCAATGCGCGATAAGGAATTTTCCCTAGGGTGCCTCTCTTAATCTCCCTCACTCTACTTAAATCAAAAATATGATGAATTCTCAAGATGTTTTGACGAGTCGTGATGGGTACTTACCCAACCAGGAAACTGATGCACTAAAAACTACCCACGATGTCTGTGTCGATCTTCCATTACATAGTCAGGATATTTCCTCTGTCGAGGACTCTCAAGTCGATCGAACTCCATCTGACTATGTGAGTATCCATCAATGGTTTGAAGCACAGGTTAAGGAGACTCCTGATGCGATCGCCCTTTCATTTCAAGGGCAAGAATTAACCTATGATGCCTTAAATCAACGCGCAAACCAGCTCGCCCATTACCTCCAAGCACTAGGAGTGCAACCGGATGAACTGATTGCTATCTCTATGAATCGCTGCATGGAAATGGTGATTTGCTTTTTGGGGGTGATGAAGGCTGGGGCGGCCTATGTGCCGATCGACCCAGCCTATCCCCACGAACGTCGAGCGTACAAGTTACGAGACGCCGCTGTGCGATTCATTTTGATTCAACAGGATCTGGTTAAATTTTTGCCCGAACACAATGCTCGCGTGATTTGTCCAGATACAGACTGGCACGATATGGCGCCATACAGCACTGAAAATTTGTCTCTGCTGACAACGCCCGAGCATTTGGCTTACGTTATTTACACCTCTGGTTCGACGGGAAATCCCAAGGGTGTAATGATTACTCACCGGGGCATGGTTCACCACAGCAAGGCGATCGCACAGGCATTTAATCTTCAGGCTGGCGATCGGGTACTGCAATTCTCTAGCATGAGCTTTGACATCATCATTGAGGAAGTTTTTCCATCCTTGGTAAGTGGTGCAACAATCGTGCTGCGAACTGAAGACTGTATTAGCTCTACTCGCCAATTCCTCGAATTTATTGAGCAAGAACGTATTACTATTCTGGACTTGCCAACTGCTTTTTGGCATGGTCTCGTCAGCGGACTCTCATTGCTAGGTGTTCCCATGTCCCCAGATGTGAGATTGGTGATTGTGGGCGGAGAAAAAGCCTCTCGCGCTCTGTATGCTGAATGGCGACAATTGGTAGGGGAATATCCTCGTTGGCTCAATACCTACGGGCCGACTGAAACTACGGTGACGGCCACCATTTATGACCCGATCGCTGAAGGCTACGATCTCAGTAGTGAAGCAGACATTCCGATCGGTCGTCCCCTTCCCAACAGCCAAATTTACATTCTGGATGAAAACCTAAATCCTGTGCCCGATGGCGACATTGGAGAACTGTATATTGGCGGCCCAGGGGTTGCGAGGGGATATCTCAACTTGGCAGAACGCACTGCAAGTAAGTTTATTGCTAATCCATTTAGCGATCGACCTGGAGACAAACTTTACATAACAGGGGATACTTGCCGCTATTTACCCAATGGAACGTTGGAGTTTATTGGTCGCATCGATTTTCAAGTAAAAATTCGAGGTTTTCGGATTGAGTTACTAGAGATTGAAACCTATTTGGAACAGTACCCATCTGTGCAGCAAGGTATAGTTTTGGCACGGGAAGATGTACCCGGTGAAAAGCGCTTAGTGGCATATATCATTCCGAAGCCTGGACAACCAATTCAGGTGTCTGAATTGCGTAGTTTTCTACAAACCAAACTACCGGCATACATGATTCCGGCAGCGGTTGTAGTGATGGACTCTTTCCCGATGACGCCCAATGGTAAGGTCGATCGCCGTGGGTTTCCAGAACCTCAGGTTGCCGATCTGGTTACAAATAGTGAAGTTGTGTTGCCTATTGATGGACTAGAAGCTCAACTTGTTCAAATTTGGGAGCAGATACTCAATATTAAGCCGATCGGCACTACGGATAATTTCATGGATTTAGGCGGTACATCCCTGTTAGCCGCTCGCTTAGCTGACAAAATTGACCAAAAGTTCCAGCAGAAAGTCCCACTATCGATTATCTTCCAAGCCCCAACCATCAAGCAACTATCCCAGATTCTACGTCAAGGCGATATCCCCAACCAAAGCCTTTCTCTTGTCGAGATTCAACCGAAAGGTTCTCAGCCACCACTCTTTCTGTTTGAAGGAGTGTCTATTTATCATCCGTTAATTCCATATTTAGGGCTAGATCAGCCGATATATGGCTTAATTGCTGTTGTTAAAGATGGCGTGCACGGGCCAGTCAATCAGGTTGAGGCGATCGCAGACTATTACATCAATGAACTCGTGAAGGTGCAACCAGAAGGCCCCTATTATTTGGGTGGTTTGTCATTTGGAGGTATTGTTGCTTTTGAGGTTGCTCAAAAATTGGCAGCTAAAGGACAGGAAACAGCGTTATTGGTGATGTTTGATTCCATGTTGCCCTCTGCCTACAAGCCCCTACCCATTCAGCAGCGGCTGCGCTTCCATGTCCAAAAAATTGCTAAGCAGGGCGTAGGTTACATCGTCAGTAGTGTCGTCGATAAAATAACGACAGTTACAGACGGAATGACAATGCTGGCCCGCAAGACGATCGGGCGAGACAACAAGGTGAAAGAACCTACAGAGTCAATGTCTTACACCACCGACTATTTGATCAGAGAGAAGATAATTGATCTGGCAGAACGAGCTTACGCGCCAAAACCCTATGCTGGCAAAGTAGTGATGTTTCGAGCACAGGATTCTCAAGATGGCATAAGTGTCATCCTCGATCCGGATCTAGGCTGGAAACCTTATCTCAAAGACGGTCTGACCATTTACGATGTACCTGGAGACCATCTCAGTATTTTACTGGAACCCAATGTCGGGGCGATCGGCAATCGAATGAAGCTATTACTGGAGGAGGTAATGGTGTAGCAGTAAAGTTTTTGGCATTCTTAATCGATATTCACACAGGGTTGCATCAAATTAGATAATTCAAAAAAGTAGAACTTCCCTCAATCAAGCCGGAAAAACATTTTTAAACTCTCTATTGCCAAATACTCTACCCTAACTCAATAGGCTTGGCTTAAAGATTTTTTACGAATTTCGTCTCACGATTTCATAGGCAATACAGGCATTTTTAAAAAGTCAGATAGTTCTTAAATGAACCGTATTACGCCTTAATTATTCGCTGTGCCAATATCACCATCTGCCGTTCATTTCACCCACAAAAAAAAGAGGCGCACTCGCGCCTCTCAAATCTTTCATCAAAAAAAGTGGGTGGAAACCCCGTCCTTCGCTCGACGGCTTTACAAAAACATACAACACAGAGCTAATATCACAAAAGACGTGTTAGGCTGTGAAGATATGGAAAAAGCCTATCGCTACCGATTCTATCCCACCAGCGAGCAAGAAAACCTCTTGCGACGGACAATGGGCTGTACCCGGCTAGTGTACAACAAGGCTTTGACTTACCGCACGGAATCTTGGTACGAACGCCAAGAAAGAGTTGGCTACAGCGAAACTTCCTCTATGCTGACGAACTGGAAGAAAGAGGAAGAACTTGATTTCTTGAATGAAGTTAGCTGCGTACCTCTTCAACAAGGCTTGCGCCACCTTCAGACAGCGTTCACCAACTTCTTTGCAGGACGAGCCAAATATCCTAATTTCAAGAAAAAGCATAACGGTGGCAGTGCTGAATTTACCAAATCTGCCTTCCGCTGGAAAAACGGACAGGTATTTTTGGCTAAATGTAACGAGCCACTACCTATCCGCTGGAGCAAACAAATTCCCCAAGGGTGCATTCCGTCTACGATTACAGTGAAATTAACGCCTGCTGGGCTTTGGTTTGTATCCATATTAGTAGACGACTATAAAATCCAACCATTTCCAAAAACAGATAAAACTATCGGATTGGATGTGGGGATTACGAGTTTGATTGCTACTAGCGACGGCGATAAAATCGCCAATCCCAAACACTTTAAGAGACTTCGCAAAAAGTTAAAAAGAAAGCAAAAAACGTTAGCACGCAAGCAAAAGGGAAGCAACAATCGGGAAAAAGCCCGGAGACAGGTGGCAAAAGTCCACGCACAGATAGTCGATGTGCGTAAAGATTTCTTGCACAAGCTAACGACTCAACTCGTTCGTGAAAACCAAACGATTGTAGTTGAGGATTTGGCTGTCAAGAATATGGTGAAAAACCATAAGTTAGCTCTTGCCATCAGCGATGCTAGTTGGGGTGAATTGATTCGCCAGCTAAGTTACAAATGCGATTGGTACGGGCGTGAATTAATAAAAATAGACCGCTGGTTTCCCAGCTCTAAGCGCTGTGGAAACTGCGGTCACATTGTTGAGAAATTGCCGTTGAATATTCGCGAGTGGGAGTGTCCCAAGTGCGGGACAAACCACGATCGTGACATCAATGCTGCAAAGAACATTTTGGCGGCTGGGCTAGCCGTTTCAGTCTGCGGAGCAACTGTAAGACCCGAAGAGAGTAAGTCTCGGAAGGCTGGTGCTATGAAGCAGAAACCCAATTAGCGATGATTGGGAATCCCCGCACCTTCAGGTCGGGGTGGATGTCAAGTCAGAGTTCTAAACACTAACAGCAACTTTTGATTCTTTTGCAGTCAACTTTTCGTAAGTCGCCCGCATCTTCAATCCCACCAATACTTGGAATAAACCAGTTCCATTGTTGGAACCAGGATATTCGCGGTGTTGGAGTAACAGGTGAGTCAACTCGCCTTCGTATTTCGCAGAAGTCTTGCTCAAGTGGCTTTCGATGTAAATCACTTCTTCGAGATTCTCGAACTGACCGTCTACTTCCAAAATCGAGACTTCGTGGCCGTAGAAAGCATCTGGGCCGTAGTACATCTTAATTCCGGGATAGGAACAAGTCAGTTTGCGGCCGCAAGGAATCCAGTTAATTGTCGAACCTTCGTCAAACAAATACGCAGGTTCAAAGTTGGCGATACCTTCGCGCTGAATCATTTGGACGCGCAGAACCTTCCGTTCTTTGTCATCTTTGATCAAGTTGGTCGGCAATACTTGAATTACCACGTCAGCATATTGCTTTTGTGGGTCGATGTACGCTGTGAAATCTGGTTTGCGAGCATTGATCGCAAACAGCACGTCTTCGTAACGGTGGCCCCGTTCCGCCATGTCGCGCTGGATTTTCCAAGCAATTTTTACTTCGTCGCTGATGTCGAGGTAGACGCTGAAGTCGATGAGATTTCTCACTCGCTCGTCGTAAAGGGGGTGCAACCCCTCAATCACAATCACGTGATTCGGCTCTACCCGCTCAGGAGGATCGAGCAGACCGGTTTCGTGGTTGTAAATCGGCTTGTCTATTCCCCGACCTTCTTTGAGCGCTTTCATTTGCTCGGCCATCAGGTCAAAATTGTTCGCTCTGGGGTCAAGGGCGGTAATCCCTGTTTCCTTGCGTTGCTTGCGATCGAGACAATGATAGTCGTCAAGGCAGATTACAGTCACGAAATCTTCCCCGAACAAATCTGTCAATCGGCGCAAAAAAGTAGATTTTCCGCAGCCGGAGTCTCCGGCAACGCCAATTAAAACCACGCGATCCGGCTTACTGGTCATAGTTTCCCTCTAACAAAATCACTGTTTACTAAGTAACTGAAGTCTAGATTCCAAAAAATTTCAGCCCGCAGGTAGCTACAAGCAGGCTTTCTGCGGGTTTGCTACCCCGAGAGGATCGAGGACTAACCAGCATACAGCAGTCAGTTGACTGCCTGTCCGGGAAGACCCAAGCAATCTTCAAGGCAAGAAATTAATACTAACTTTAGTGGTTAATCTTACCAGAATGCGTCCGCCCCCTACAAGCTCAACGTCATTTAGCTAAATCCTACTTTCAGCAAGACAGCATTTAAATTGTATATTTCTTGAGCCGTATTCCCCTCTCCCCCTCTCCCCCTCTCCCCAAATCAGAACGAGTTATCGGGGCAGATCCCCCGATCGGGTAAAATATTGGCAGTACGCAGACAACAATAGCTATAGGTCAACACCTGAATGCAGCCGGGCGAGACCAAGGGCGGCGATCGGCTAATCGGGAATTAGAGGCAGAGCGATCTCAACTTGACACTCCCGCCTGCGCGGCAATGCCCAAAGATTCGCGCGGGCAAATTAGTCCAGGTGGCCTTAAGAAAAAAGTAAATTGAGTCTAACGTCACATTCTCTTTCTTTATAACTCTGTATCGTGAAGGACAAGCAACAAATGTACAGCCCAAGCATATCTGGTGTAGCGGCCAACTCAGAATCAGGCAGCCGCATCTTTGTTTACGAAGTGGAGGGTATGCGTCAGAGCAAAGCAACTGACGAAACAAATCACCCGATTCGCCGTAGCGGCAGCGTGTTTATCTCCGTGCCGTACGATCGCATGAATCAGGAAATGCGCAGAATTGCTCGCATGGGTGGCAAAATCGTCAGCATCCGCCCCTCAAACGGCGCTCCCGAAACTACTAATGGCAAAGTCGCACCAGAAGCAGGGCTACAGAGTCAGAAATCTGGAGAAAAAACTAAGCCCATGACTCAAGCAAAGGAAAAAGTTCAGGTTCCTGTTAACCTCTACAAACCGGCCAATCCCTATATTGGTAAGTGCATCTCTACAGAAGAAATGGTCAGAGAAGGCGGCGACGGCACAGTTCGTCACGTCACTTTCGACATTTCTGGTGGCAATTTGCACTATCTAGAAGGTCAAAGTATCGGGATTATTCCCGATGGAACCGATAAAAACGGTAAACCTCACAAAATTCGACTTTACTCGATCGCCTCTACCCGTCACGGCGACAACCTCGACGACAAAACTGTCTCTTTGTGCGTTCGCCGGCTGGAGTACAATGACCCGAAAAGTGGCGAAAGAGTATTCGGCGTTTGTTCGACTTTTCTCACAGGTTTGGAACCTGGGGCTGATGTCAAAATCACTGGCCCGGTAGGGAAAGAAATGTTGTTACCCGATGACGAAGATGCCACCGTGATTATGATGGCTACTGGTACGGGTATTGCTCCTTTCCGCGCTTATTTGTGGCGGATGTTTAAAGAAAATAATCCTGGTTACAAGTTCAAAGGTTTAGCTTGGCTGTTCTTTGGAGTTGCTTACACTCCCAACATTCTTTATAAAGAAGAATTGGAGCAATTGCAGCGCGAATTCCCCGATAATTTCCGCTTAACTTATGCGATCAGCCGCGAGCAAAAGACTGCTGACGGCGGTAAGATGTATATTCAAAACCGGATTCAAGAGAACGCAGACCAACTGTGGGAATTGGTTCAAAAGCCGAAAACTCACACTTACATCTGTGGTTTGAAGGGCATGGAAGGCGGCATTGATGAGGGAATGTCTGCTGCATCTAGCAAGCACGGCATTGACTGGGCTGGCTATCAAAAACAGTTGAAGAAAGAGCATCGCTGGCACGTTGAAACTTATTAATGTGTAAAGTGATTTAATCTGATTTGTAGGGCGGGCTTAGGCTTGCCCTATTTTTTTAAGAAAGAGTTTTTAGCCCACATTCCGCAGTTCTGGCTTTGATGATTAAGGTTTTTCATATATTCACTGTATGAAAAACATCTGCGCCTACCTTGTCTACTTTTGGTATCATTATTGTCAGATTTTTGAGATATACAAGAATTTTGAATTTACAGATATTTCCTAATATATTCATTTGTGGAATCTTTGAGCTAATTTGCCATAAATTAGATATCACAATTCCGGCAACATGATTTTTGCCTTGCTAATTATTGGGATTTATTCAACTATATTCTCAGGTTTATTTTCATCCTTATCCATCTTCAACTATTAAAAAATATTCACTGCAAACGTTTCCTAAATAATTCAATATATCCCAATACGGTTTACTTAGAATAGTCCGAAGAGAGGAACGTTAGCTTTCGCGATCCGAAGGAAAGCAATCTCCGTATCTATTTCTCATAGGGTTTTACCCTCAGGGCGGTCTTAAGTAAACGGTATTGCAATATATCCTGTTTTTTGTTAAGTTGCTCACCTGTTCGGCTCCATTTAGATTGACTAAGTGTACGGCTTAAAACATCTGAAATACCGACCGTATTGTCGGTTTATTTGTTGATTTCTTAACCTAATTTCTCATACTAGAGCGTCGGTACAGTAGAATATTTTGACAAAAAGAACGAAATATGTATTATGTAGGGGTTCTCGCATGAGGGCGACAGTAGATCGCGATCGCCAACCATTTTTTTGTCCTCATGCAACGCCGGGCCAAGGTCTACATCAACATACATACTATGCCGAGGAGTGTCAATTTCTTTTACTGAACCGACGCCCTAGTATTCCTAAATAGCCTAAATTTAGGACTGTTATCGCTCCTTCATCACTCTCAGACAGTAAAAATATGACCATAATTTGATAATGCTTATCTAGTATGGCTTTGTGGAGCGATTTTCTAACACCTTCCTTTGTTGGGATCGTTTGGGAAGAGATCCTTTGCTGTCGTGTCTTCGAGAATTTACTCTCATGAAAGTGACGAAAGAGCGTTATGGCTCCTTGAGGATCATTCATGGTTTTTACCTCTTTTATCCTGACTCAATATTTTTTAACCAAAAAAGCCTGAAATGCTTGCTGGATAAATATTTCAGGCTTGAATATTTCAACTTGACAACCATCAATTCTGTTTAAATATCTGCGGAATCTGGGCTATAATTAATGACAACTGTCAACTGTCAACTATCAACTGTCAACTGACTAAACTCCAGCAGCAGTAAAAGCTGCCCAGTGATAAGGATTGGCAAAAGGACAGGGTTTGCGGTTGCGAATTTGCTGTAAAGATGCTTCAGCAATCAGGCGAGAACTTTGTGAAAGCCGATCGAACATTTGCGAAATTTGAGGCTGAAAATCCGCCAGCAACACCTCCAATTCCTCGCCTGTCAAATCCCGCAGCCACCTTTGAGCCTCCGCAAGCGATCGCGCCACATCTCCCACTTGCAATCGAGGAAAACGCCCGAGATTTTCATAAAACTTGCTCGTCAGCAGCAGCGTTGAAACATCATTCACTTTCCACAGGCTGCTGACAACACTAGATGTGCCAGCATACAACAAACCCGCGGACAAACCGACAAAATCTTCAGTACCGCTGACTGAGCCTGCTGCAATTTCGCAAGCCGATAAAGTAACTAAAAAGTATTGCCGACAATCGAAATTAAAAATTTCCTCCAAAGTCATAGTATCATTTCTCACAAATACGCCTGATTTGAGCGGGAAAGCGAAATCAAGCACGCTCAAACAAGCAAAGTGAGCGCATTTTTTCTGCTGCACTTGTCCTATTTTCGCGGATGAATTCCCATCATTTACAGATATCGATCGAGAAAAAGCCTCTTTAATTGCTGGCTTCTGCCGCAAAATTTCTGTACTGGAAAAACACTGGGAAATATTGCCGATTTCCAGGTTGCTGTAAAGCGCATCTCTGCTGAAAGTGGGAACTGCCAACAGGTGCTGCAAATTCGGTCTGTAGCGGCCGATAGCTGCGCTGCGCGCGATTTGTCTCAACCGCAATAGCTGGCAGCTAGGAGCATAGCGAATTCCTCCGGCAAATCGATCGATCAAATAAGCAGGAGGAGGTGAAATTTCCCCAAAGGACGAACTGTGAGAAAAATCCGAACTGTTGTGCGTATCCAACAGATCGAAACCGCTGCGATCGCCGCCATGAGACCTGAAAATTGCCCCGGTGTCCTCCAACCCGTCTCTCACCCCCAAAGGCAAAGCATGGAGCGGCAAAGCGTGCAAAAATCGGTGCGGCACCACAATTAGCCGATCGCAATTTTCCGGAATCAGCGCCACCACTCGATCGATTTCCAACAGCGCGGCCAAGCGTTTGAGGCGAGCCGGGAGATGATTGATCCAGCGACCTTTTTGCTCGGAATAAGCGCTGAGGTACTCTCCGGCCCAAGTTTCGGCAGCTAAAGCATTTCCCGCGGCACAGAGGTGAACGGCGGGATATTCTGCACTCTTCACCACCACAAAAGCCACTACCAAATCCTCCAAACTCGCCCACACCACAGCAGCACAATTGGCATCAGGCAACAATTGGCGAATTTGCTCGAAAGTAATGGGTTCAACTTTGCGAGCTAAGCTGAAGAAAGGGTCGTTTGCCTGCACCTCGCGCGCAATCAACCCATCAAACTGCCGCCACAATTGATTTAAGTGCATAAAATCGGAGTTCGGCATCAGAGAACCGCTGTTCAAACCAGGGCTGTCGCCCTCAGAAATCAAGCTAGTGCTGGGTTCGGGTTGTCGCTGTTGTTGCTGCCGCTGTTCCCTTGCTATTTCCAGTTGCAATGACTCCAACTCGCTGCGTACCGCTGCCGGAATGTCGCCTTTTGGGGTCAGGGGGGATTTAACCAGGAGTTCTACCAAATTCCGATTTTTGTGGCGTTCAGCGTATTCCAGGGCTTTAGCGTAATATTCCGGCTGGCCCGGGCCGAGTTCTAGGCAAACTTGTACGAGGGATTTATAGAGTCCTCTCCAGGTGCTGACTAATTTGGCTTTTGAGTTACTTCCCCGATCGCCCAAATCGGCCGCATCAACCCCAACTTCGCTCCGCAAGAACTCCACAGTATCGACAGCAGTAGTAAAAACGCCGTAGGCGCGCAGCAACTCGCCTCGCCTTCGGTAAGCTTCACCCAAATAAAATAAAATTTGTGCCCAACGGTGGGGATAGGTTTCGCGAGTGTAGATTTGGCCGGCACTGTGATAGCAGGCGATCGCGCTTTCGATGCGAGACGAGTTTTCCGTCTCCGTCAGTTCCGAAAAAGCTCGGCCCAGATAAATTTGCAGCATGGCCCAGCGGTGGGGAGATCCGTGTTTGGTGTAGACTTGGGCTGCATTTTGATAACAGGCGATCGCGCTTTTGAGATTGCGGTTTTTTTCGCCTTTCACGTGTTGGCTGAAAGCGCGTCCGAGGTAGGCACAGAGCATTGCCCAGCGTTCGGGAGTTTTTTGGCGGTTGCAAAAGAGCAAAGCATTTTGATAGCAGGCGATCGCCATTTCCAGATTTTCCGCTTTTTCCCCTTTCACCCGCAGACTGTAGATCCTGCCGAGGTAAGTTTGGATCGAACCCCAGGCTTCGGGAAATTTGATGCGAGTGTAGACTTGCAAAGAATTTTGAAAGCAGGTGAGTGCCATTTCCAGATTTTCGACTCCTTCGCCCTTAATTCGATCGATAAACACCCGGCCCAAATTCCTTTGAGTCGTCGCCCATTGCAGCGGAAAAGCTTCCTTAGTCCGCACTTGCAAAGCTCTCTGGTAGCAGTTGACAGCGTATTCGAGATTTTCTGCCCGATTCCCCCGCAGGAAATCATAGTAAGCATTTGCTAAATTATTTTGAGTCGTCGCCCAGCGCCGGGGAAACATCTTGCGGTTGTAGACTTGCAAGGCATTGTGGTAGCAAACGACTGCCTGTTCGAGATTTTGGGCTTTGTCACCGCGCAGTCGGCGGCTGTAAGCGCGGCCGAGATTGTTTTGAGTGCTTGCCCAATCTCCTCCGAAACCCTCGCGGTTGCGAACTTGTAGGGCGTTTTGATAGCAGGCGATCGCAATTTCGAGATTTTCGGCCGCATCTCCCCTGAGGCGCTCGCTATAAGCGTTTCCCAGATTGTTTTGCAGCGTCGCCCACTGTTCCGGGTACTGTTCGCGAGTTCGCACTTGCAGGGCATTAGCAAAGCAAGCAATGGCTTGTTCGATATTTTGAGCCTTATCGCCTTTGGGGCGATCGGTATAAGCATTGCCCAGATTATTTTGCATGACTGCCCACTCTTGGGGAAAGTCTTTGCGGGTAAACACCTTAGCCACGGTTTCGTAACCGGCGATTTCGATTTCCAAGTTATTCGCCTTGCTACCGAGGGGAAACCGCCCAATTTTGTTGCTCAGATTGCCAATTAGGGCCGCAATGCGCCTCGCCTCTGATTCTGGGGCAGTAGGGAGTACCAAAGTTGCCCAGCGGCGCAGCAAATCTGCGAAATTCTGGTCGAGTTTGTCTAAATTGTTTCTCAGCAGCGCGTACACGTGCTGCGAATCAGGGTTGCGCGCCACTGCTTGCAATACTTCTGCTAAAAAAGCCAGATATGCTGCCCCGGTTCCGGGCAATTTAGCATTGCTCTTAGCAGATTCTAAGGGTGCGATCGTCCTTTGAAAGAATTTTGCAGCTTTGAGCAAGCTGTCTCGTGTCAGTGCCGGCTCTTCCAAGTACAGCATTTGCACAAACCCAAAGTCGATCGACTTTGAGTCAGTCCTCAAAATCAAATCTATTCCTGAGTCCACAGGATTTTCCAGCAGCGCTCGGAGCATATTAACATCAGTTTCGCGACGCTGTTCGTCCATCGTGCATTCCGCCGAACTATTAACGATAGGATTGCTGCTTCTGTGCAGCCAATGAAATTAGGAACTGTTTCAATTTGGCTCTCGAACCGGAGGTAGGAGTCTCCGACGGATTATAGACCTTAAAGGATGAAATCAGTTAAACCAGGATTCACAAGTGGCAACAGACAGGCTGATAGCGAGATTAGCACCTACAATCACTAATAGTATTATTGTGCCCGTTGTCTTTAGCCAAATTCCGGTCTAATGCGTCGTCAGTGTTTCGGGGCGGGTTTCACAGACAATATTCGAGTAGAGGATAAAACTCAATTTTATCTTGAGATATTTTTTGTGTCGATCGGCATTCAAAAGCGGTTAAAAATTCCCAACCGGGAGTCTATTAACTTTAAGACTTATCTAGAAGTATTAAAAAAACCCGGTTTTTGCAGCATACACATCGTCACAGCGCAGTGTATTTGCCTAAAAAACTGGTTTCCGGGCAAGTCCTAAACTGGATAAAACCCGCCCCGACAGACTTGCAGCGGGGCGGGTTTACTTTTACCCTGATAGGGACTGATATCATGTCCGGTCGATTACCATAACAAAAACGGTTTGTAGTGCGCCCGAAAGTCCGCTCTGATGCTGCGGACTTCAGTCCGCACTACGAACGCATCTGATTGCGATGATCGAACACGACAGGAGGCTAAGAAACCGGGTTTCTCAGGAATAGCGCCTCTGCATATTGCGCCAGTTGCAGCGCTACAGCTCACAAAAATCAACCCAGTAGATTTTAGTGTACCGCTTGAGAGCGCAACGC
The DNA here is from genome assembly GCF_020738785.1 of Microcoleus sp. PH2017_05_CCC_O_A. Classification (NCBI taxonomy): domain Bacteria; kingdom Bacillati; phylum Cyanobacteriota; class Cyanophyceae; order Oscillatoriales; family Microcoleaceae; genus Microcoleus; species Microcoleus sp. PH2017_05_CCC_O_A. Next base: position 35,191 of record NZ_JAEQCB010000046.1, read on the forward strand.
TTCCTCAACGGCAAGCAAAGCCCGATCGACTTCAGCAGCAGAAACAATTAGAGGCGGGACAAACCTCAACACCTTCGGCCCGGCGGGAACCAACAGCACACCAGCGGCGATCGCAGATTTAACAATATCAGCCGATGTCAGTGCAATATCAGCCTGCAATTCCAGCCCGACAATCAAGCCCCAGCCCCGCACTTCAGCAATCAAATTCGGATATGCAGCCGCCAGTTGGTTGAGGCCAGCTTTCAACTGTGCTCCGCGCTGTTGGACGTTTTCCAGCAGGTTTTCCCGTTCTAAAGTTTGGCACACGCACAAAGCGACAGCACAAGCAAAAGGATTGCCGCCAAAAGTGCTAGCGTGACTTCCCGGTTCAAACACATCGCAGTGAGACTTGCACAGCATAGCGCCGATCGGAATACCGCCGCCCAATCCCTTCGCAGAGGTAAAGATATCCGGTTCAATACCGAGATTTTCGTAACCCCAATATTTACCGCTGCGTCCCATCCCGACTTGCACTTCGTCGAGAATTAGCAAAATGCCTTTTTCGTCGCAAATTTCCCGAATCCGTTGGAAATAGGCGATATCTCCGGGACGAACTCCCCCTTCACCTTGCAGCGCTTCCAGCATAATTGCAGCTACTTGGCGTTCGTCTTTGTCGAGTTGCTCGATCGCCAGTTCGATCGCACTAATATCATTGTAAGGAACATAGTGAAATCCAGGAACCAACGGACTAAAACCCTTCTGATATTTAGGTTGTCCCGTCGCCGTAATCGTCGCCAAAGTCCGCCCGTGGAAACTAGCAACAGCAGTAATTATGGTCGGATTCGAGATATTTAATTGTTCGTGGGCGTACTTGCGCGCCAGCTTAATCGCCGCTTCATTAGCTTCCGCACCCGAGTTGCAAAAGAAAGCTCTGTCCGCGCAAGAATGATCTACAAGCCACTTTGCCAGCTCGCCCTGTACGGGGATGTAGTAAAGATTAGAAACGTGGTGCAGCGTCTGAATTTGCTGAGTTACCGCTGCCACCATCGCCGGATGGGCGTGTCCCAGAGTGCAGGTAGCAATACCCGCCACAAAATCGAGATATTCGCGGCCCTCGGTATCCCAAACGCGGCAGCCGAGGCCCCGTTCCAGGGCGATCGCAAAACGCCCGTAAGTAGTCATTACATAACTGTCGAAGCCCTCAGAACTGAACAAACTGGCTTCGGCTTGCACGCTTGGTTCTTTTAGTAAGGTTTCTGGACTCACGAATCGCTCCTTAACACATAATATGTAGAACTAGATTGTACGGTAAAAATCCAGCTTCGCGTTGCAGGCTGTTAATTTTGTCATAAAATTGTAACAGTAACAGCAATAAATCCCTCACAAATCTACTGATGAGTTATTACATTTCTCCTAACTTTCTCGATAAAGTTGCGGTGCACGTCACTAAGAACTTTTTAAATTTGCCTGGGGTAAGAGTTCCCCTAATTTTGGGAATTCACGGCCGCAAAGGAGAAGGTAAAACATTTCAAGCCGAACTGGTTTTTCGGCGAATGGGCTTTGAACCGGTGATGATATCTGGTGGAGAATTAGAAAGTCCCGATGCCGGAGATCCGGCGCGTTTAATTCGTTTGCGCTACCGCGAAGCTGCGGAGCAAATTCGAGTGCGGGGCGAGATGTGTGCAATTTTTATTAACGATTTGGATGCCGGTGCTGGCAGGTTCGATACTACGACTCAATATACTGTAAATACTCAGATGGTCAATGCCACTCTGATGAATATTGCGGACAATCCCACTAACGTGCAGTTACCGGGAAGTTATGACAGCACGCCACTGCACCGAGTGCCGATTATTGTCACCGGAAATGACTTTGCTACGCTTTACGCGCCGCTGATTCGCGACGGGCGGATGGAAAAGTTTTATTGGGAACCCAGCCGGGATGATAAAATTGGGATTGTCAGCGGAATTTTTGAGTCTGACAATTTGTCACAAACCGAGATAGTGGGTTTGGTAGATAATTTTGCAGATCAGGCGATCGACTTTTTTAGCGCTTTGCGATCGCGCATTTACGACGAACAAATCCGCGAATTCATCCACAAGATAGGAATCGAGCAAGTTTCCAAGCGTTTAGTCAACACTCTGGAAGCACAGCCAGATTTCCCGAACCCTAATTTCAGCCTCGCTCATTTATTAGAAATGGGTAGTTCAATGGTTGGTCAACAAAAGCGGGTACAGGAAATGCGCTTGGTAGATGAATACAACCAATCACGGCTGTTTAACGTTCCTGGAACTGTCAATGTCCCGGCTGTGGCGCCAACACAAAATCAACAAAACGACCCCTCATCGAAATATTATAAGGCTTATGTCGAGCCAACTTCAACTATTAGTAACAGTAAATCTGCGCGGCTGAGCGGCGAGGTATTGGAACAAGTGCAACAGTTATTAGCAAGGGGCTGCAAAATAGGGATGGAATATGCAGACAATCGCCGATTTAAAACAGGTTCCTGGCAAAGTTGTGCGACAATTAAAACGGCACAGGAAAAAGATGTGGTTGCATCGTTAGAAACTTGCTTGGCGGAACACGGCGGGGAATACGTGCGGCTGATTGGTATCGATCCAAAAGTCAAGCGCCGGGTAGTTGAAACAATTATTCAGCGGCCACAGTAGGCTGTGCTTCGGGGCACCTTACAAATTCAAGAAGACTGGGCGGTTGAAACCGCGTCTATACAAGCAAAACCCGCCTCCGCGGGTTGAAGAGTGGGCAGTTAAAATTATGTTATCCTCTTCAGTCCGCGAAGGCGGACATCGTTTGTGTAGATGCGGTTTCAACCGCCGTCTTATCTAAATTCTGCTGCTAAATTATGCTGCAAAAATTTATCAAAAGTTGTGCGATCGGGCATAGCAACCTGAGCACCCACCTTAGTTGCACACAGAGCACCCGCTGCACAGCCCCACACCACCGCCTCTGACAGCGATCGCCCGCCATCTAACGCCGCAGCCAACCCACCGTTAAAAGCGTCGCCAGCAGCCACTGTGTCGATCGCCCTCACAGCAAAAGCAGGCACAAAAAAGCTCTCGTCCGCAGTCACAGCAACCGCCCCGCGATCGCCCAATTTGACAATAACATTCTCGACACCGCGCTGCTGCAACTGTTTAGCTGCGCGAATCGCCGTTTCTGTGTCATTCACTCCAAAACCGACTAACTGGCCAGCTTCCACTTCATTCGGTGTGATAATGTCAATTAGGGGATAAAGGTCGATCGGCAAATCCCCCGCAGCCGGTGCCGGATCGAGAATCACTCGCACCCCCAATTCACGGGCGACTTTCGCAGCTTTTTGAACAAATTTCAGCGGAATTTCTAACTGTAACAGCAAAGATGTAGCTTCAGACAACACTTTTTTAAGACGTTCTATATCTGCATCACCAACATTATTATTTGCACCCGGAATCACAATAATATTATTTTGACCGCTATCGTCTACGGCAATAATTGCCACACCTGAATGAGTGCTTTTATCTATTAATACATTTTCTGTATTCAAACCATAGGATTGTAAACTTGTCAATAATTCTTCAGCAAATTTATCGTTGCCCACACGCCCGATCAGGTGAGTCGAAGTTCCAAGACGCGACGCTGCTACGGCTTGATTTGCTCCTTTACCGCCGCCGGCAGTGAAAAAATTGCTACCGATGATAGTTTCCCCAGGTTGCGGCAATCTGGGAGTTTTTGCTGCGAGGTCAATGTTGATACTGCCAAATACAATGAGGCTCATGGATTGTTGAATTGGGTAATTGGTAATTAGGTTTGTAGTGAGGACTTCAGTCCTCTGAGTTTAATATTGAATTTGGGCATTGGGAATTGGGAATTGGGAATTGGGAATTGGGAATTGGTAATTGGGAATTGGGAATTGGGAATTGGGAATTGGGAATTGGTAATTGGGAATTGTCATTGGGAATTGTCATTGGCTTATCTTGCTTATTTCATGATTTTTCCATCTAACTGTCAACTGACAACTGTCAACTGACAACTGTCAACTGTCAACTGTCAACTGTCAACTGTCCCCTGAGACGTGCTAGAACTGGTATGGTCTAAATCGGTCAATGTAAAATCCTCCGGCTACGAACCAGTAATAGCTTCTAGTATCGCCACAGGCCAACATTTAGCCCATAAATTGCAGCCAGCTTTGATTGTAATCGATCGCATACTTGGCCCTGAATCGGGGCTGTCGCTGTGTTCTCACCTCCGAAGTGGTGGCAATCGGGCGCCAGTGCTATTATTGATCGGTCGCGATACAGTGGACGATCGCGTGGCTTGTCTGGAAGCTGGCGCAGATGATTATTTTCTCAAACCTTACCGCACTGAGGAGTTTATGCAGTTGGTGCGCTTGTATTTGCAGCCGGATAACACCAGCAGCGAACAACTGAGGTTTGGTGATTTAGTTTTGGATTTGGCGTCTAGGCGAGCTCTACGCAACGGACGGGCGATCGACCTGACGATGAAGGAATTTGAACTGCTAAAGTATTTGATGGAACATCCCCGCGACGTTTTGACTCGCGAACAAATTCTAGAGAATGTTTGGGGTTACGACTTTTTGGGTGAGTCGAATGTGATTGAGGTTTACATCCGCTATCTGCGTCTCAAAATTGAAGATGAGGGCGAGAAGCGCTTGATTCAGACTGTGCGCGGTGTTGGTTACGTGATGCGCGAAGCTTGAAGTCAGTTGACAGTTGACAGTTGTCAGTTGACAGTTGTCAGTTGACAGTTGTCAGTTGACAGTTGTCAGTTGACAGTTGTCAGTTGACAGTTGACAGTTGTCAGTTGACAGTTGTCAGTTGACAGTTGTTAAAAAGTCCCATTCCAATTACCAATTCCCAATTCCCAATTACCAATTACCCATTACCAATTACCCATTACCAATTCCCCATTCCCAATCTAAAATCTTTATGAGTTATTTAACTAATTTCCTAAATATTGGGGTAATTATATTTTTGCTTGGATGTTCGCCGGCTTTACCTGTCGCAAATTCTGGTGTTACTGGTACTTTGGCGTCGCAGTCTCCGACGGCGACAACATCCGGTCAAGTTTTGCCTGTTTCTGCTAGAGCTCGGATAGCCGATCGCCAGATCGAACTTGAAGTCGCCAAAACATCCGAACAACAGGCTATGGGTTTAATGTACAGAACTTCTTTGGCCGATGACAGAGGAATGCTGTTTGAGTTTAAACCCGCGCGCTGGGTCAATTTTTGGATGAAAAATTGCAAGATTTCTCTGGATATGATTTTTCTGCGGGATGGAGTCGTGACAGCCATCGCAGCAGAGGCACCTCCTTGTACAGCCGATCCTTGTCCCACCTACGGGCCCGATACTGCTGTCGATCGAGTAATCGAGATCCGGGGTGGCCGGGCTGCTGAACTTGGTGTCAAAGTGGGAGATCGGATTGAAATCGAGTTTTTCCAGTAACACTTCGGACATTTTCAGGGCTTACACATGGGGCTAGAAACCCGGTTTCTAGGTGTATTTCTGGTTCCCAGTCGCAAAATTTAGTAGAAACCCGGTTTCTGAAGTCACTCCCCCTCTCCCCCTCTCTCCCCTCTCCCCCTCTCTCCCCTCTCCCTTTCCCGCTGAGTTCGGCTTCGAGAAAACCTCAAAAAATTAATAAACTTTACAAAACTTGATAATATCTGTTAAAGTATTAATGTAAGATACAGCACAAAGACCAAAAGATTTGCTACGATGTCAATCTGAGTTCGTCTGGGCTTGAGCTTGTTTGCAGAAGCTGTAGATTGTTAGTTCCAGGTATGAGAGGAGTCAGCGACTCGTTACCAATCCTGAGAGACGATGCTTAGCCGATCGGGCTCCTGGCACGAAAAGAAATTCTCTGGAACTTCTGGCGCCAAACCTGAATCTACTAAACCTGTCGGAAGTAAGATGCTACAAGCCAAATTAAGTGGCAAAGTTAACTTAAGGTAGCAAGGTCGGCTGCGATCGACATATCTGACCAAATATTGCCGAAGTAGATTTGCGGATTCTGCACTTTCGCAGATGAAGTTAAACTCTGAACAACAGTGCAATTAGTTTAGGTAGCAGAATTTCTTCAGATTCGCGTTGCACAATACCGAGGTATTCAGTTTAAGTTCGATCGCGCTCAACAGGCGATCGGGCAGACAGCAGCAAAAGTGCAAAACCTTTCACTTCTGGGGAAAGGTTGGCTTTAGAGTCACACTCAGCAGTAAATTTGGGATTTTCCACAACCGCTAATACTGTTTTAACAGCTATCGACGGCCAAGAGACAGATTTAAAACTGGCTTATTACTAATCAAAAACATCAGGTTCGCATCAGAAAATGGTGTCCTATACATGGAGACAAAATCACATGGCACCCGCTACATACACTAGATTAATTCGATTTTTACAAGAAGATTTGGCAATCTCTCCCGCGTCCATCGCTGTCGCCGAACGTGTTGGCGGTGACGAAAAACGGCAGCGAGATCGAGACCCTAATTCCTTGCCGATGGTTCTGTGGCAGTACGGTTTAGTCACTCTGGAACAATTGGATAAAATCTTTGATTGGTTATCCCAAGCCTATTAAAAGGATTTTAGATTTGAGATAAAACCCAAAATCCAAAATCCTTTAATAACTAAGATTAAGATCCAGCTAACTCTTTCGCAGCAGCGGCGATACCGGCACCAGGAAGGCAGCCTTCATGACCCAATTCTTGCAACACGACTTCCAAAGCGGAAATTGCTGCTAGAATATCGCGATCGCACACAAAGCCCAAATGACCGATGCGGAAGATTTTACCTTTCAAATGGTCTTGTCCGTCGGCGAGAGCAATATCAAACTTCTTTCTCATCAAAGTTCGCACTTTTTGAGCATCTACAGACGCAGGCGGCATAACTGCGGTAATGGCAGGACTGGCGGCATCATCAGCAGCAAATAATGGCAAACCCAAAGCTTTTACAGCGGCGCGAGTAGTTGTCATCAAGCGCTTGTGTCTGGCGAAAACGTTTTCCAATCCTTCGCCTTTCATTATTTGCAGCGATGCTTGCAGCGCAAAAAACATATTGACTGGCGGAGTAAAAGGAGTCGTATTTTTGGCAGCGTCTTTGCTATATTTACCCAAATCTAAATAATAGCGGGGCAGTGTGGCAGTTTTGTAAGCTTTCCAAGCCTTAGGACTAACGGCTACAAAACCCAAACCCGGGGGAATCATGTAAGCTTTCTGAGAACCAGAAGCAATCACATCTAGCCCCCAAGCTTCCATTGGCACGCTGACAGCACCTAAACTGGTGACAGCATCAACCATAATTAAAGCTTCGCCGTGGGCTTTGACGTGGCGGTTGATGGTTTCGAGATCATTCAGGACACCGGTAGAGGTTTCTGAGTGAGTGACGATGACAGCTTTGATTTGCTTCTCAGTATCTGCTTCGAGTTTTTCGCGGAAGTCTTCGGGGTTCAAAGGTTGACCCCACTCAGCTTTGACGATTTCGGCATTTAAACCGTAAGCTTGTGCGACTTCAGCCCAGCGTTCGCCAAATTTACCATTGCATCCGACTAAAACTCGATCGCCCGCACTCAAGAAATTAATTATCCCAGCTTCCATCGCGCCGGTACCGGAAACCGTCAAACTCAGTACGTCGCCGCTGGTTTGGTGCAGCCATTTGAGATTTTCGGTACATTCGGCAAAAATCGCGTCAAATTCCTTGCTGCGGTGGCCCATCGGGTGTTTTGCCATTGCTAGCAAAGCCGCTTCCGGCACCGGTGTAGGGCCGGGAATCATCAGCATTAACTTGTTGTCCATTATGTCGTCCTAACTTTTTCGATGGGAGTTCTACAGAATAAATCAAATACGATCGGTTGGTACTCTAAGTTTTTTAACTTTTAATGCCAGTATGGTTAGTTTCATTTAAAGACCAACGGTATTCTACTGCCAAGTTCGATCGCTCGCAGCTTTGTTCTAATTGCTTTTGAATGGCAAGGGCTTTACGCAGGGTAATAATAAGTTGGTGAACTTGTTGCTGTTGGGGCGATTGTGGACTGACAGCAAACATTGTTTTGCGTTCTAACAATTGAAGTAACAATTCATAATGAATGTACGAAGGAAGGGGAATTGGCTCCATGAAAGCTAACATACCTCAGCGAACCGATACCCCATTGCAAGTGCATGGGGCATCACAGGTGAACATTAGATGCCCGACTTCTTATTTGTTTTCTAACCTTACAAAAACCCCTGCTTTGCCGATCGAATATTCGGGGCTGGGTGCGTTGGTAACGCTAAATTTTGCGATCGACTGGCGACAGCGAATAGATTTAATTGCTTTCTGGCAAAATATTTCTCTGCAATATAGCTTTGAGTGCTATTTTTTTTGCAGTTAGGCGCTTGAGTCGATGCAGGCTAGAATTTCTGATTATTTACCTACTCAATCATTTTTTATCAGAATTCGGGGGTGTTTTTGAACTAACCCCACCGATGAATCGGGGGGATTCGTGCGATTCCAATAAAGGTTTCACACAGGCGTGTTCAATGCGCCGCTACCCACTCAGTCTAGATTACTCTAAACTTTGCGTATACTTTTATGCTTCTATCGCTTGGAAAGTCCATCACTCTGCCAGGTTGGTACGCTCGACATCCTGCCATTATTTGCCCTTTAACTGTTCCGAATCGAAGTCGGATATGTCCGTTGCCTGGATTTCTCAGTACTAGGATGTTTCGTCGCGTAGATGGTTGCTCCTACTCGCTTGAATCTATTGTACCACGGCGGCTAAAGCCGTGCAACCCCTTCTAGGCGGTTGAAACCGCTACCGACTTATCCCCATGTCTCGCATCGAGGGGCCCGGCGGGCTCGTTCTTTGGTCAAGCAGTCTCGCCTTTGGTGATGGGCGGATGTGTCTTGGCAAGGGAGGCTAAAGCAGCACCCGGATCTGGCTGCTTGACTAGGGATTCGCCGATGAGGACGGCTTGGACTCCGGCGCTGGCAACTTGGGTGAGGTCGTCGGCTGTATGGATTCCTGACTCGCTGACGGTGAGGATGTTTTTTCCTTGAATTTCGGTTTGGCGATCGGCTAATAGTTGGCTGGTGGTTTCTAGACTGACGGAAAAGTCTTCTAGGTTGCGGTTGTTGATGCCGATTAGGTTGACTCCTTCTAGGGTTAATACTCGATCGAGTTCTTCGAGAGTGTGAACTTCTATTAAGGCCGTCATGCCCAAAGTCTTGACAATTTTCACAAAGTATTGTAGGTCTTTGTCAGATAAGATAGCTGCGATTAACAATACAGCATCGGCACCGCTAATCCGGGCGAGATAGATTTGGTAAGGATAGATAATAAATTCTTTGCAAAGTAAGGGCAAATCGACGGCGGCACGGATTTTAGCGAGGTTGTCGAAACTGCCTTGAAAGAACTTTTCATCGGTGAGTACGGAGATGCAACTGGCGCCGTTTTCTTGGTATGCTTGGGCGATCGCAACTGGATCGAAATCTTCGCGAATTACGCCTTTGCTGGGGGAAGCTTTTTTGACTTCTGCGATGATTGCTGGTGTGGTTTTACCGTTTTTGAGTGCGCCGAGGAAGTCGCGGATCGGGGGTGCAAAGGGGAGTCTTTTGTGAAGTTCGGCTAAAGGCGTGCGATCGCGCTTTTGGGCTACTTCAACCTCTTTTTGCCAAACAATTTCTTCGAGGATGTGCCGGGGTTCGGCGTCGGGTACGGCGATTTTGTAGCTGAGGTAGAGTACGGAGACTGAGGTGCTGGGCGGACGGCGGCGGATTTGGAGCATGATAGGGGGGATAAAGGGCGATCGCAACAAGTTTCAACGTATTATATAATGGTTGCAGTAAATCCTCCTAATCTGAGTGCTAATGCGTGTCAGCTAAAGATATTTATCACGATACAGTTAAGCGTGCCCTACAAAAGGATGGGTGGACGATTACTCACGATCCATTTCCCATGCAGATTGGTCGCAAACGTTTATCTGCCGACTTGGGTGCAGAGCGTCTAATTAATGCCGAAAAAGGAACCGAAAAAATTGTTGTTGAGGTCAAGAGTTTTGTAGGGCGATCGGATGTAAGAGATTTGGAACAGGCTTTGGGACAGTACGTTCTTTACCGCCAAGTGCTGAATGAAATGCAGAGCGATAGAAAACTCTATCTTGCTATTTCTGAGGAGGTTTTTAATAGTGTATTTGCCATAGAATTAGGGGAAGTGTTATTGAAAAATCAGATAGTTAAACTGATTGTTTTTGATAAAAAGAGTGAGGCAATACTTCAATGGATACCCGATTGAGATACCAAGAAATTATCAAAACCATACTTCAGGAACACGCTAACTTCCGCAATACTATACCTGACGGCTATCAGTCTCAACTGTTATTTGATGACGATCGAGGAGGATATTTAGTTTTGGACATTGGTTGGAATGAGAACAAGTACCTACACGCTACACCAATCCACCTCGATTTAATCGGCGATACAATCTGGATTCAATATGATGATACCGAAGAAGGAGTGGCGACGGATTTACTAGCAGCAGGTGTTCCTCAAGAAGATATTGTACTCGGTTTTCGCCATCCTCAAGTGCGGCCGTATACTGAATTTGGGACGGGTTTGAGCAACAAAGATGAAGAAATTATTGCTGAATCTGCTGCTGTGGAGTCATTCTCAACTACTCGTTGACTTCAAGCGCGTAATTCTCTGACAGTCTGAGGTTTGACAATTCTGGCTTGTGCGTCTTGCAGGGCGCTTAACAGGCGATCGGCATTTTTGGGCGATCGCAGCAGGTAGACTGTCTCTATTAAGCTTGCCAATTCGTCAGCGGCAATTAAGGCTACGTTTTCGCCGTCAGAGCGGGTGATGATGATGGCATCGCGATCGTTGATGAGTTGTTCGCAGAGTTCCTCAAGATTCGCTTGAGCTTCAGTATAGGTGACTTGGGTTTGTGTGAGCGACATGGTTTTTGGCTTCCCAATACTAAGAATATTATAAGGGCGATCGAGCCTCTTGTTCTATGTTGGGGCGGGAATAGTTAGTTTTGACATATTCTTTTAGAACTGGCCCAAGGGTAAAAAATGTGCGATCGCCCTCCGGGATTTTTTCAATTAATGAACGCCGTCCCAAGGATTGCATAACTTTCAAGAATTGCGATCGAGATAATTGCATATTCTCTGGCAGTTTTGAGAGGGAAACTGGCGCAGTTTCACTCGCTAACCATGACATCACCTGTTTTTCCGACTCGGATAAGCGATTAAATGGCTGATGCAGTAAAGATTCTAGATCGCCTAAAAATACTGGATCGTCCGACAAAAATTCCGATAGGCTGCCGTTAAATAAATCTTGAATCATTGTAGCAACTATTTTTAACCACAAGGGATTGCCTCTGTATTGTTCAATTATTTCTGACCATTTTGCATCTTCAGCTAAACCTTTTTCTCTGAGAATTTCCGCCGCGCCCGCACCTAAACCATTGAGTTGTAACGATCGCACTGGCTGGTTTTTCCCTTCTAATGCGGCGATTTCTCTGGGTTTTTCCCAACTGAGCAACACTAAGCAACTGTTGTGAGATAATTCTGCTACCTGTCTGAATAGCGTGCCGTAATCTTCATATCCAGGTTGGTAATTACCAGCGAGTTGTCCGCTGCTATTTACCATTTGTACGTCATCGAGTATCAGCAGACAGCGGTATTTTTGCAAGTATTCCAGTAGGGGCAATCCCCCCGTGGTTGCCCCTTCTTCTGGGGAGGAGTTGGCGGGCACGGGGGCTGGGGCGGGCACGGGGGCACCGCCCCTACGGAAGAATTGAATTATATTTTTTTGAAGTATTGACAGGGGTGGAGATGTGGCGAGACTTCGCCAGATGACGAAATCAAATTCATGTTTGATTTGTTCGACAAGTTGGGCGGCGATCGCGGTTTTGCCAATGCCGACTATGCCGTGTATGGCGAGTAGGCGGGTGTTTTCGTGGAGAATCCACTGTTTGAGGGTGGCGAGAGAGGTGGTGCGATCGTAGAAAATGCCAGACTTAGGCATTTCAGCTAAGAATTGACGCACTTTGGGTTCAGTGTTGTTTTTGTTTAGAGGTTCTTCATGAATTGGTGAACTGGGGGCTTTTGGGGGCTGTGAACTATTTTCACAGACGTTGACGTTACCAATGTGTACACAATCTTTATTATTGAAGTTCCAGAGATTTGAGAATTTTACTTGCTCCAATCTGACTCTAAAATTTGCCTTATTGACTTCTTCGCCTAATATTTTGGAAAATAGCTGCCATAATTCTGATGCAACATCCTTGACGTGACCTTCCGTACAGTGAAACTCATCTGCTGTTTTTGAATATTTCTGACCTTGCCAAGCACTCCGAAGTATAGATTGTTGTAGAGGTTCTAAGTGTTTTCCCGTATTGGCAAAAACTAAGTCATCGGCAAAATTCAAAATTTCCTGAGCGTCCATAGGTAGGCTAGGTGTCGGATTTTTTATGATTTTATCCTACTTTTCCGACTTAATCCTACTTTGGTAGGCTGTTTCATTTCCGACTTGACTAAATTGGAATTATATTATACAAGTAAGGTAATTATGAATAATATAGGACTGACGCATAAATACCAAATAAACCGGGTTTTTTGTCAGGTTAAAGGTCAGGATGCAGTATTTTAGTGAAAAACCCGGTTTTTGCGTCTAGGACTATGACAACAACATATAAACTTTGTAGGAAAGCGAAGTGAAATATTTAAACACAGTACGAAGATTCGCAAAAATCTCGACTCTATTTTTCCTGACTGTATTCTTGACATATAGCTGTTCAGTGACGGAAAGTTTGTTTGAAAAGAAACTGGAGTTTCCCACCGCCAGATTAGAAATTAAAGTTACTAGCACACCATCTGGACAAGCTGATTTAGGTGCGGGTCAGGTTATGACCTTTGCTGAAGCAAAATCACTTAAGTCTAATGGTACAAAGATCAGGATACCTAAGTCATCAGGTAAGTCTACTTCTGTTGTCGCAGCTAAATTTGGTAATGAAATCAGGCTGCTAGACTTTGTGATTCCAGGAGAAAGCGAGCAACCTGAATTGAGCTTTGAGTCAACGGCTAGAAGTTTGGTGTTTATGAACCCTATATTTTCTAGTTTGTCTTTTGAGCAGCGTGTTTCTGTATTTAAAGCAGTTAGTAAAAATTCTAAATTTCAAGAGCTAGTGAAGCTAGTATCTCAGTCCCAGTCAATCTTAGATGAAAAAGCGATCGATCTATCTACTGACATTGCTCTGTCAGTGGCAAAATCTCTGTTTGGAAAATCTTCTAGCGTTTCTACCCCTTCAAAACCCAGTCCTACAGTAACACCAGCAAAACCAGTAACACCAGCAAAACCAAATAATTCTGCTAACCCTTTCGATAAAGTACAATTTCCAAAACCTGTGTGCGGTGACTCATTACCCACAGACACCAAAGCCTATCCTGTCAAACTGTATCCTGTTTTTGTTGATTACAACGAGAGTAACCTACAAAAAATAACATCTAAATTTTGTCAAGATGCGTTACCAATAACAAGAGAGAAAACAGGTAAGAAAGCAATACAAGTCGGCTCTTTTTTAACTGTTGACCGTGCTAATGCTTTTAAAGATTTCATGCTCAAAAACATTGGAAGTGGTGAAGTTAGCGACGACCCTACTGTAATACAATCTCAACCCACATCAAAACTTAATAGCAATTTCAAAAATCTAGTTGCTGCTGATAATTCAAAATTGGGGTTGTTTGATTGGTTAGTGCCACCAGCCAATGCTCAATCAGGAACCAACAAAATTAAATATGAGATTGCCAAGGAATTAGATAATAATTCGGTATTACTTGGTATGGATGGACCTCTAGTTTTACACGATATAAAATTGGAATCCACCTCAGATGGAATCAAGATTGCTGGGACTACTCCAGTCGCCCTACAGGTTTTAGTTCTTCCTGCTGGGAAATTTCCCTCCTTTAAAAATGTCACTTCTGAAGATTACAAAAATGGTGGCAGCCGTGAATCAGATATCGTTGCCGAAGAAATAATTTTATCCACTGACATAAACTTACCCGTCATAGACAACCAATTACCGAGTGAACCATTTAGTGAGCTTCTCAAGCCCAAAACAGGGAGTTGGAAACCTGGTACTTACGATGTAATTATGTCGCCCGGTGCTAAGTACGAAAGAAACGGCAAGTATGAATTTGGAGCTTATGGTTGGAATAGTGGGGTAGCAGTGATAAATGCTTTTGCGGCGGTAGATACCGTTCTCGATCTTAATCAATTAAAAGCAGGAGCAAACAAAATAGGGGGAAATGAAACTAAAACCCGTAAAGAAAGAATGGTTGAGATAGCTACTAAATTAAATAAAGCAAATTTACTGAGAGATGATTGTAGCAGGGACTTGATTAAGCAAAAAGAAGGTGATAATTCCTTTGTTACATTAATGAATTGTCTCGGAAAGCGAGGAAATCTACTGCAAATTGCATCGATTATATATGATGTTGACGGCGACAAAATTGTGAGTGAATTATTTGGTAAATTATTTGACTTGCAGGGTAAACAGCATGAAAGCCTTAAGAACAAAGTAGGTAAGGGAGGTAATCTCTTACTTACTTTGGGTGATGCAGGCAAAAATACTTACACCAGTTTTATGATCGGTGAAAATATGACTCGCGATATAGTCAAAGGGCCTTATATTGGGCAATTCACTGTTACAGAAATTCCACCAGATCCAGCACTTGTGGCATTATCTAGCTCGACACAGGTCACGGATTTTGAAGAGGTAGAAATTTTTTGTGGTAAAGTTCCTTCAGGAAAGTTTAATGACTTAGAATTTGGTTCGTGCCATGTACTGGGAACAATACCACTTAAAAACTATAGTAGTAATTGGTATGAAATAGTACAATCCGAAGGAGAACTAACCTTAATTCGTCCTGCTCAAGAAACTGCGATCGGAGTTACTGAAGAAAATAAAAAAGAAATGACAAAAGTTTTCTTGAGTTGCCGAACTAAGCAAGAGTGTCCTGGATTCCAAACAAAAGTTATAGCTAGACGTTATGTCGGTACTCCTTCAAGGAAAATGGTCGTTAACTGTGATAGTAAGCCAATTGTAGTCTGGAATGTAGGCTTATCACCTAGATGCACTTCTGAAGGAGGAACATATGTAGATGTAACTGCAGGAGTTCAATATCCAGTACAAATAATTCTAAACAACGGGCAAACACTCGATTTAGAACCTATTTTGTTCGGAACGGTAACCTCATCAGCCTACATTACTTCAAATGGTCGCTCAGTTGAGTTTACTATTGCACCTAAGAAGTGAGTAATACGATCGCCCGTAACACTGTATTAGAGCGATCGCACTTTACGCCGAGCGATCTGCTGGCGAAAACAACCTAGTTAGCGATGATGGCGATGATGAAATTGGCGAACTGACTCTAATTTTAGATACCAATCTCAAAGTTATTGATGAAAACTGGCTGATCGACATCGAATCTCTTTTTATTGTTGCCAAAAGTCAGCCAGATTTGCAGCATTCTGCTTAAAGTGCGATCGCGAATGTCGATCGCATCATCTAAGACAATAGGTATTTTTGATAACCTTAACAATTTTTGATAATACAAGCTAAATTACTTATATGTCTGATTTGACATATAATTAAAAAAACCTAAAATATAGATGGTAGATTCGGAAAGTAAACCCCTTGTCTGGCTTAGTGGGGAAGTAAAAACACCGCCATTTTCTGCTGATGCGCGTATTCAAGCCGGATTTCTGCTGCGAAAGCTACAGGATGGCGAAAGCCTATCCATGCCATTCTCTCGCCCTATGCCAAGCATCGGATCTCATTGTCACGAGATCCGTCTAGCCGATTCAGAGACAAGCAAGGATTGGCGCATCATTTATCGAATTGATGTAGATGCTATTATTATAGTGGATGTATTTAACAAAACCACGAACAAAACACCGGATTCTATAATTGAAAAATGTAAAAAGCGCTTGAAGCAATACGACCAAATTTAAATTGATATCAGGAAGGTATTTTATGGACACAGCTAAACGCCAACGTTTAGAAGCAGCAGGATGGACTATCGGGACAGTAGAGGAATTTCTCGGACTTTCACCAGAAGAAACAGCCTTCATAGAAATGAAACTTGCACTGAGTAAAGCCATCAAACAAAACCGGATTAGGCAACAGATGACCCAGCACGATCTTGCCCAGAAAATTAAGTCTAGCCAGTCAAGAGTTGCTAAAATGGAAGCTGGCGATCCTTCCGCTTCCCTGGATCTCCTGATTCGCACCTTGCTTACTTTCGGTGCTACACGCCAAGACATTGCTGAGGTAATTCTTAACAGTGGTTCCTGACAAATATCTCATTTTAACTGAATTAGTCAAAGTACGCGCGTGCGTAGCTATTCCCTAGGAAATCGCCCTACAATCACTTACAAAAAATATGAGTATTAACCATAAACTTAAGAACATATTGACAGAATTACGATCGCACTTCGAGCAAATCTACGACAGCCGCCTTGTCACAATGGTGCTCTACGGTTCCCAAGCGCGAGGTGACGCACATCCCGATTCAGATATAGATGTGTTAGTAGTTCTCAAAGCGCCAGTTCAAGCAGGCGAAGAAATTGATAGAACTCTTCAGATTGTAGCAGATTTGTCGCTCCAAAATGATGAAGTGATTAGCTGCCAGTTTATGAATGAAGAAAAATTCGCTAATTATCAAGGCCCTTTGCTCCGAAATATCCGTAAAGAGGGAATTTTAATATGACATCCGCTCAATTAAACTTACTCCTCAAAGCCCGTCAAAGCATTTCTGCGGCAAAGTTAATGTTAGATGGCGAATACCCGGATTATGCAGCCTCTCGCGCCTACTACACTATGTTTTATATCGCCGAAGCATTTTTAGAAGGTGAAGGGTTATCTTTTTCTAAACATTCCGCAGTCATTAGTGCCTTTGGCAGAGAATTTGCTCGTACAGGAAGAGTTCCTGTTAAGTTTCACCAATACCTCATCAGAGCTCAGGAATTGAGAAATGCTGGAGATTACGGCGAACTTGATGCCGTTACTAGCGATCAAGCCGCAGAATCGATCGCCCAAGCTGAAGAATTTCTCGAATTAGCTGAAAATTTCATTGGAATTCTACCGCCGCCCTAAAATAGAATACCTAGATACCCGACTTCTTGAAAAAGTCGGGTATCTAAAAATAGTCCTGGACGCGCGGGGCCAGAAACCGGGTTTTTTACGAAAATCTTTCGTTCTAACCCACAGATTAGGTGAAAAACCCGGTTTCTTTGGGCGCAGTGCATAAGTCCTGTCAAACAAGAACACCGCCCCTACAAATTAATGACCGCCCGCCGCCCCAGCCGCCCGTTTGAAAGCCTCATCCAACACTTCCGAAAGCGTCGGGTGCGTGTGAACTCGGAATGCTAAAGTGTTCACAGAATCCCGCTGGGCGATCGCATTTGCCGCTTCCTGAATCAAATCCGAAGCGTGCAAACCAAAAATGTGAACTCCCAACAATTCCCCAGTATCTTTCCGGTAAATCACCTTAGCCATACCGTCGGTTTCACCCTCCGCAATAGCCTTAGAATTTCCCTTAAAATAACTCTTGACAGAAGCGACCTCAAACCCTTCGGCTTTTCCTAACTCCTTCGCCGCAGGTTCATTCATTCCCACATAGCTAATTTCTGGGTGAGTAAAAGCCGCTGCTGGGATACTCAAATAGTCAACTTCGCGAGTGCGGCCACAAATATTTTCGACTGCGGCAATTCCTTGAGCAGATGCAGCGTGGGCTAACATCATTTTGCCATTAACATCGCCGATCGCCCACAAATTCGCGATCGGTTCTCCTGCTACCAAAACCTGCATCTTATCGTTAACTGGAATATAGCCGCGCATCGTTTCGACGCCAACTGTTTCTAACCCCAAATTCTTGCTGACGGGAACTCGACCAGTTGCTACCAAACAAGCGTCAACTTCTAAAATCTCGACAACTTCCTTAGTTTTGAAATCAGCTAATTCAATAATTACTGGGGAACCAGGGATAATTTTCTTAGCCAACAAACCAACTTTTGTTTCAATATCGCGCGGTGCAATTAACACTCGTTCTGCTAACTTAGCAATATCCGGGTCAAAAGTCGGCATCAATTGATCTAGAGCTTCAATCATCGTAATTTCGCAGCCGAGGGCTGTGTAAATATCCGAAAACTCCAAACCAATATAACCGCTGCCAATAATTGCGATCCACTTCGGTAGAGATTCCAATCTGACAGCATCATCGCTAGTAAATACAGTTTTGCCGTCAATTTCTATCCCCGGAGGGACGAAAGGAATTGAACCGGGGGCGAGAATAATATCCTTGGCGGTAATAGTTTTCTCGCCTTTATCGGTTTCGATCGCAATTTTTTGAGCAGCGGCAATTTTGCCCCAACCTTGGATGACATCGACGTTCAAACGTTTGAGGCTGTTTGTCAAGTCGCCGCGCAGTTTGCTAACAATAGTATTAGCGTGATTGGCGATCGCCCCTCGATCGAAATCCACACTTCCCAACTGAATACCCAAAGTCTTGAGGTGGTGTGCATTCCGCATATCCCGCACGCGCCCGGAAGCCGCCAGCAGCGCCTTGGAGGGAATGCAGCCGCGGTTGACGCAAGTCCCGCCCATGTCGCCCGCTTCGATAATTGCCACTTTCAGCCCGCAGCTAACCGCGTGTATGGCGGCCCCGTGCCCGCCCACGCCGGCGCCGATAATTGCTAAATCGTAATCAAATCCTTGAGTCACCTTAAAATCTCCTAATGCCTTTGAAATCTTAGGACTCAAGCAAAAAACACCGTCTGTCCGTCCTTTCGAGGTGGTGCGTTGCGATCGCAACCTTTGAACAGCGGTAATAGTTGCATAAGTCCTGTGTCCTTATTCTCGACTAGACTAGGGTTAATTAGACAGTAACTGAGATTTTTTTAGGGTCGATTATGTTGAGCTGGGTGTGCGCCAAGTCTCAAATCACCCTGTAGGCGGGTGTAAAGTTAAGTACAGATTGATGGCTGACAATGCGTAAGCCGTGTCAACTGAAAGTCAAATGCAGTGTCGGTCTACTGTTTGACGATAGGGCCCAGATCCCCCCTAGCCCCCCTTAAGAAGGGGGGAACAAGAGGCGATCAAAGTTCCCCTTGTCAAGCCCTTCTTAAGGGGCGGACAGGATTCTTCTCAAAGTCCCCCTTCTTAAGGGGGATTTAGGGGGATCTCGCAAGAGGATAAAAGCGAAATTTCTCAAGGATTTTAGTTGATTGAGGTTTTGATGTCTAATATCTGCACGTGCCGGTGGGCAGAGTTTCTAGGCAAGTTTTGAAGTCTATGGAGTGGCTTATGATGGATGAGGATGATTTGAAAGATTCACGCCGGGCCTCGGCTCAAGCTTTTTTTCAGTCCCTGGATGAATTGTTTGATTATATAGAAGCTTCCAACCCAGAAGCAGCACAGCCTCAGTCTCCGTCGCCTCAAGCTAAGCCTGCGAGTGAGTCTGCGAGTCCGCCGAAGAAGGCTAAAGCTAAGAAAATTAATTTGTCGGATTTTGAAGATGCGATCGCAGATTTGGAACAGTTTATCCAGAATAAGCGCCAGAATCGCCCGGAATCTAATCAATAGTGCGACACGTTTTAATTAATCATATCCGGCAAATGACGGATGATATAAGCTGGCGGACGATCGCCCTGGCTGGATTTTGCCGGAGAGTGCGATCGGGCCAGCGGTTATACTGTGGTTAGTCTTGGTCTATGGATAGGCGATTTAGGCGATCGGTGTTTTGTCGATCGAGCTTGACGAGCACAAACAGGATCTTGAGTGTTAACTCACTGGCGGTGTTAATTGTTCCTTCTGGGACTTTGCCAGCCACAAAGGAACCGATACCTACAAGATAGAGCAAAACACTGGTGATGATGAATCCACGGATTGCCAGAGAATAGGAATGAGCTTGATGCAAAATTTCTTGTTGAGGAGTGCGATCGATTGTGCTAGAATTATCGCAGGACAATAGTTGGTTAATATTTAAATGATTATTAAACATTTATCTTGCTGGAAATCTACAAGCATATTGCAGATTAACGATCGAATAAATATTATTTGCTGATAATAATTATGGGGCGATCGCTTAGAGTTTCTCCAGGGTGCATTGAACAAGTCCAATCGGCTGTAGTGATGAGGGGCTTTGCGAGTAAGGTGGATTTGGCTGAAACATTGAGATTATCCCGATCTACTGTCACGAAATTTCTGGCGGGACAACCTGTTGATTATCGAAATTTTGTTGAAATTAGCGAGAAATTGGGGTTTAAGTGGAACACCATTGCCACTCTAGAAATAACAAATCCTCAGTCACCTCAGCCTAATTCACAACAAATCTTTGAGGAAACTTCTTCGTTTATAACTGGGAATCCCATCACCCATCCGCGCTGCTTCTTTGGACGCGAGAAAGAACTCAAACGCCTATTCAATTTGCTCAAACGCCTTCCATTGCAAAATGCGGCCATTATCGGCAAAAAGCGCAGCGGTAAAACTTCTCTACTGCAATACTTAAAAAACATTACCACCACATCAATAGAACAGTTACGTCCCAATCAAAAATCTGACTGGTTGCCCAATCCAGAAAACTATCGCTGGATATTCGTAGATTTTCAAGATTCGCGACTTCAGAATCGGGAAGGGCTGCTGCGATATATTTTAGAATCCCTGAAAATGGCAGTGCCTAATCCTTGCGACTTGGATAGATTTATGGATGTAGTTAGCCGTAATTTACATCAGCCGACAGTCATCTTACTAGACGAAATTGGTGTCGGTTTACAACGCTGTCCGGAATTAGATGATGGATTTTGGGAAAGTTTGCGTTCTTTAGCAACCAACCAAACAAATGGGAATCTAGGGTTTGTTTTAGCTGCTCCTGAATCACCGATTGAATTAGCGACTAGCACCGGACATAGTTCGCCTTTTTTCAATATTTTTGGATATACTACAACTCTGGGAGCTATGACTGAAGAAGAAGCACGGGAGTTGATAGCCAGTTCGCCCATTCCTTTTCCCGATGAGGATGTCGAGTGGATTTTGAATCAAAGTGAATGCTGGCCTCTGCTGATGCAAATCCTGTGTAGAGAACGATTATTTAGTCTGGAAGATGGGGAAACAGGGGATAATTGGCATGAAGAAGGTTTGCAACAGATAAAGCTATTCGCTCATTTTAAAAAGTAAATGCCGTGAGAACTAATTTGCCTCTAAAGCTGAATCATTTACTCACCTTTTGCTACTAGATGGTGCTAGAAATAAGCTAAGCTATCGCGCAGTTAAGTTGGATAATTTTGAGGCTGAAACCGCCTCTTGCCTCTAGGGGGCTGGCAATCGGTCTTGCGGAGCCAATTTATGCAATAATTTCATTGTTAACAATAAGTCAGTCACAAGTCAGTCACAAGTCAGTCACAAGTCAGTCACAAGTCAACTTCATAAACTTTTAAGTCAGTCACGTCTAAATGTATAATACAAATATGTATTAACGAAAACAGACTGTATTCGTTTAAAGCGGTGTAATCGTGTAAAACAAAAAAGCCAAGTAAGTTGTCACCTTACTTAGCTGGTCTTGATTACAAAAAGTAGTTCAACGATTCACACTGTTGCTATTCATGCTTGTCGTCATCCTTGCCCTTGCTCCTATCCTCCATAGGCATGAGTAATTGGATGATAACGGGAAACACGACTGGATCATTAAAAGGTACGTCATTCAAGATGGCGCAAATCACCACTGCAACAATTAACAGTGGTCGATAAAAATTAGCCATTTAGCTCTCCAATTGTTCAAAAGTTTAATCAAAGCTTCTGAACGGTAGCTTAACGGTAATGTTCAGGGGGAGCGTGGGTGTCCAGAGTCTAAAGGTACTGGGCACTCTATTCTCTTTTTCCCTAACGCAAATCTAACACAGCAATTTTAGCGAGCTGCATTAATTTATTGCCAGCTCATATTTTAATGTTTTATGTATTTGCACTCATTTGTGCATTTTTACTTATATTTTTTGGATATACTAGCTATCGGCGATCGTCCGATCGGCTAACAAAGATTAAACAGGATGTACAAAGGCTAGAAATCTGTGCAGACGTAACAGCCATAAGTAACGCTCACCGCAGTATATCGATCGGCGAACCAAACAGTCAAGTCAGCACCATACTCAGTAGCTTCAGTTATATCAGCCAAGACGTAGATGCAGCCCTCAACCAGAAAAGTCCTTACAACCAGCGTTTAGCTCTCAGTTCGGTAGCAGAAAAATTAAACAATTTAATACGAGAATTCACCCGCAGCAGCGATAAATATTCTGTTCGTTTTCGCCCCATTGCTACCAATTGGTCGGAAATAGTCACCAACCATATACGAGAACTAGCAGAAGCAGTCGAACTTCGCCAAGAAATTGACAGCCCTTATATCATCGGCGTACCCCTGACAGAACAGCAGGAAATCTTCACCGGGCGTACTGATATCGGCACGCGCATCGAGCAATTACTCCTAGACCGCCGCCGCCCACCCTTGCTACTGTACGGTCAACGGCGCATGGGCAAAACTTCCCTACTCAACAACCTTGGACGCTTGCTACCGAGCAATATTATTCCCATGTTTGTAGACTTGCAAAGCCCAGTTTCATCAGCAAGTGATTCTGCTGGGTTTCTCTACAATATCGCTAGGAGTATGACAAACTCAGCGAAGCGCCAAAGCGCGTTAACTCTCCCATCTCTCGATCGCGAAACACTGCAAGATGACCCTTTCACCCGCTTTGATGAATGGCTGGACAAAGTAGAAGCAGCCCTAGCACAAAATATTGCCCTGCTTGCCTTAGATGAATTCGAGGCGCTAGATGATGCCATCAGAAAAGGACGTTTCGACGAGCAAGATGTTTTGGGAATGTTGCGTCACCTAATTCAACATCGTCCCCGATTCAAAGTAATGCTAGCTGGCAGTCATACAATAGAAGAATTTCAGCGTTGGGCCAGCTATTTAATCAATGTCCAAGTCATTCATATCAGCTATTTGAAGGAACTTGAAGCGCGTCAACTAATTGAGCAACCCGTCCAAGATTTTACCCTGCGCTACGAACCGAATGCGGTCGATCGAGTTTTGCAACTCACGCGCTGTCACCCTTTCCTAATACAACTCCTCTGCGCTGAAATTGTCGCCCTCAAAAACGAGCAAGACCCCTCTATCCGCCGACTGGCAACTTTAGCTGATATCGAAGCAGCAATCCCAGCAGCTTTAAGTGTTGGCAGTTTCGTCTTTGCCGATATTCAAAACAATCAAGTAGATGCGGCAGGATTAGCTATTTTGCAGTTTTTGGCTGCACAAGGGGAAGGGGAAATCGTGAGCCGGGAAACTATTTTGCAAGAGTTTACTGATGATTTTGATGCTGTCGGTTTGCTTCTGCAACGGGAGTTGATTGAGGAAGTTGGTGATGGTTATTGTTTTCAGGTTGAGTTGATGCGGCGCTGGTTTGCACGGGGTGTTAGATAGTACGCGATTTT
>NZ_JAEQCB010000318.1:0-1833 GCF_020738785.1 Microcoleus sp. PH2017_05_CCC_O_A
CAAATCCCTGGTTCCGGTCATTCCTTGTCCCAAAAAGAGCAATACAGCGATCGAGTTCAAGATGACATGGACTGTGCGCCAGCGATTCGATCGATCTTTGTAAATGTCTTGAACGATCGCCAAGGAGAAAACCATCAGCAGCGCAGCAGCTATGCCAATGTAGTAGTGAGACCAATACCATTCATCGGTGCGCCGATAAACGCCATCTTGAGCGCCAAGAATCACCAAGCCAGCACCCGTCAATGTCGCAAATACGCCGCGCCACATAGCAGGTGTCGATCGATATAACATGACCAAAGAGGCGATCGTAGCCACAAACATCAGAATAATGAAAATTACCTGAAACGAGTTTTTGCTCCAAACATCCTTGCTCAAAATATGCTCAAAAATAGCGTAGGCTAGACCCAACAGCGTCACTCCTACCACAGACCCAGACAGAATTTTACCTGCTTTGACGTGTTCTGAGCCGACTACAGGGGGAATTTTGCTCTTATCGCCGGATGCAATTTGCTTGCGGCGCTGCATAGTTTGCCAAGCCATATTCAGCACAATACCCAGCATCGGAAAAACGATCGCTACAGCTAAAACAGGATGCAGCAAAGCCAGAAAATCTTTAATTTCCATAAAGCACCTTTTTGTTTTTAAACTGGATCAAACTAAATTTTTGAGATTTTGAAATAGAGACTTTAACTCGCCAGGAGCGCAAGAGCGTTTCCATTGATTCGGACGACAAAACAACATCTCAACCAGACATCGATGTTGCGGCAAAGCCAATTCATCAAACCGAATCTGTACCGAGGGAAATTCATTGCTAAAATCTACCCGAGTTATCTCTCCTTGCAGCCTCAAATTTTCTTCCATAATTTTGAGCTTGACTGAAAGCATTTCTCCTGGAATCAGCGCAGGGAATCCGGCTTGAGTAATCTCTAGATGAACTCCCACTTCAGAAATAAAAGTAGTCACGCCCCAAAAGATTTGTCCGTCGATCGCCAGCCGTACCAATCGACGCAAATCAAACCATTCGTATCGATCGGACTTAGGAGCATCTAACAATATTAACAGCGTAATGCTGATAATTAAAAGGTTGTAGGTGCTCCAAATCCAACCAATCCCCAACCCTTTGAGCTGCTGGATGATTTCCGGCTCTGAGGCGTGCATCTGAAATTGAATCAAACAGGTTCCCAGAACGTGCCACAGGCTGATGGCATTGGGAATAAATAATAGCAGCAACGGTAGCGCTAATTTCCAGTTGAACGAAAAGCGATCGCTCACAGTGCCTTTGGCTGTGACATTAAATCCTTTGGAGAAGGGAGACAGCATCACCCCAAAGACGGTCAGAACCAGCGGGAATGCCAGTACCAACGAATAAATATCAGACAGCAATGCCGATCGCGCTCGATGATTCAACCAGGAGAAAACCGTCAACTGCACCAAATAATAGGGCAGAAAAAAGTACAGCATTTCTTGAACAGTAGCTCGGATGGGAATCACACCCAAAAAGGAATAAGCTAAGGGCATCAACAGAAAGCCGATACGCGGAATGCTACCAAACCAATTCAGGAGTCCTTCTAAATGCGCGAGTCGCTGAATCAGGTTTAATCCGGGGATAGTCAGCGGATTGGAATCAATAAAAAAAGCTTGTAAAGTTCCGCGCGCCCAGCGCAGCCGTTGAGTGGCGTAAGCAGAAATATTTTCTGCTGCTAAACCAGCGCTGAGTTTTTCGTTGAGATACACTAAGGGAGCACCACAGAATGATTGATCCTATAATGACCCAAAGATAATTTCAGTGTGCAGCGTATCTTATGTCTCTAAAATCTATCATGAAACTGACCG
>NZ_JAEQCB010000319.1:0-1313 GCF_020738785.1 Microcoleus sp. PH2017_05_CCC_O_A
TGGGAAAAACTATTTGACCCTACCCTTGCTAAATATGGTATAGGCGGGGGCAAATATGCCAAGCTAGCTGATGTACTTCAGATGCCAGGTGCACAGGCTACAACACCCGAGATTACCGTAGGCGAGATGTGGGAAGCGTACCTTCAGTGGAAAGAAACAAAAGTAGAGCCATCTACTTTTGCTGACCGCTATCTGCGACGTTATTCAAATATCATCAAAGGGCTGAAATGGGACAAAAAAAGCCGTAGTTTTTCCGCTACCGGGAACGACATCAGCAGTCTACCTGCTAACAGATTGTCTGCTGAAAAACTATTATTGTCACCTTACAATAAGGCTGCTATTGTCGATACCATCCGAGCGTTAAATGAAGCTTTTGATCGAGGGCAATCAACGGGCATGATAAAGAATGCTCAAAACCCTTATCGAAACTTACATCTTGAAGTTGTCGAGAATCCTAAGGAAAAGTACACATCAGCAATCGGTGTCGATGGTGAAATACTAGAATGGTGGCAGTTGCAAGATAGTAGGCAAGAGGAAGAATGCGAAACTGATGTACGTTTTTTTACCAAGAATGAACGTGACATTATTGTCAGGGCATTCTATGAATCAGACAAGCAAAATGAACGTAAAGCCGCGCCCTTGATTGAATTTTTGTTTCTGACAGGTTGCCGACCCGGTGAAGCTTTCGCATTGCGTTGGGGTGATATTTTCTTTGACCGTGGCTATATCCGTTTTAGTAAGAGCTACGCAACCAGCATTAAATCTACAAAGCGGACAAAAACTAAAGAGATAAGAATGTTCAGAATCACCCCGAAAATAGCTAGCCTTCTATCTAATATTAGAAAAAGTCAATCATCAGTTGACCTTGTATTCCCACAGGTAGGCGGCCAAACTCATAGCAACAGCAGTCACTCTTTAATATGGCTAGGCAAGGTAGATAAGAAAGAAGTAAATGGCAAAAGCTACGAATACCACTATCCTGGCGTAGTTACTCGACTTGTTTCTGAAGGCAAAATCAGCCAATATCTCGCACCTTATCACACTAGACACACTTACATTACCCTTACCGCTCACGCTAACAAAAGTGACACATCGGCTCTTCTGCTATTGGCTCACGCTTGCGGGAACAGTGTTGAAATCATTGTTAAGCATTACCTAGGATTTGATAAAGATATACATCTTGTCGAAGTTTAACCCTTACCTGGTAAGTCACTTACCCCCTTTAATCAGGGGGTATTTTTTTGACTATTTTCCTGTACCTACTGTCATTTTACAAAGTAGGGCGCTAAAGTAGGAGCCTACTTTAATACAAC
>NZ_JAEQCB010000320.1:0-1310 GCF_020738785.1 Microcoleus sp. PH2017_05_CCC_O_A
GTTATCTCTACTATATTTCTGAGTTTGCACTCAAGGCGGTGTAGAGACGATTTTCCTCCTAAGTTTTATGAGACTTTGGTTTCAATCAACGAACCGCACGAACCGGACGTGCGATTTTCACCGCATCCGGCTCCCGATGTTCTTGGCTTACGCCTTTGCTCATGTGTAGATAATCATGGCAACTCTCGTGAATTGCTTCAAGATTCGCTTTTTTCCGATTGGCATGATTTCCGTCGATATGGTGCAGGTTTATCCGCTCCTCACTTGTGAAATTCAGCCCACAGGATGCACATTTATGGTTTTGCCTTGTAAGAGCTTTAGAGGTTTCCCCGTCATAGAGCTTGCTGTTACGCTTACTCCAGTAGGTGAAGTCGCCATCGTAAGGGGATTTCTCACCCTTGACTTTGATGTGCTTATTTTCGGAGGAAGGTACCGATGGGAACGCTTTATCTAGTAATTTCTTGCTAGAGTAGCGGTTTTGTTTGGATTCCTTGTTGAATACCTTATATGCTCTTGTTTCGATATGGAACAGGGAAAACCTTGACCCGTCCATCTTGCAAAAACGATGGTAATTCCTCCAGCCTCTAACTAAGGGAGCTAATTTTTCAGCCTTGACCTTAGCGCCATAATTCGAGTTATTGACAATGCCTTTTACTTTCTCACGGAAAGCTTTAAAATTACCCACTGATGGAGTGCATTTAAACTTGCCGTTATTCTGAACCCTAATGTTCCAGCCTAGGAAATCAAAGCCATCTGTCGTGGCGGTTATCTTGGTCTTTTTTTCGCTTACCTTCATTCCTCGCTCTGCTAAAAATCGGCTAATTTTTTCAAGTATTTCTGTCGCGTTATCTTCGGGGCGGAGTATTATTACCATGTCGTCCGCATAGCGGATTGATGGTTCGTTGGTTCGCCCATTGGCTTTGTATCTGTGAATACTTTCTATCCCGTTGAGCGCGATATTAGCTAAGAGTGGGCTAACTACTCCCCCTTGTGGTGTACCCTGTTTGGGGAATTCTGGGTTCACTCCTGCTTTCAGGCATCGGAAGATACCGAGCTTTAACCCTTTGGGGGCGATGAGTTCATCCATTATTGTTGAGTGGTTAATCCGGTCGAAGCATTTTTCGATATCGAGTTCTATAACTCGCTTTTCTATTCCTTTGGCATGGGAGTTAAGGTTGTCGAAGATGTACTTATGAGCATCATGTGCCGAACGATTAAAGTCGGCGACCCTCTCACGAGAGCCGCCGCTCTCCAAAACCGTGCGTGAAAATTTCTCTTCACACGGCTCCTCAGTGACTTGGTGCTTGTCA
>NZ_JAEQCB010000047.1:0-12500 GCF_020738785.1 Microcoleus sp. PH2017_05_CCC_O_A
ATGCCCCATGCCCGTTGTTTTTAAGAACGCTGATATCGCAAAGCGTCGATCGACTGTGCTGTGAGAAATACTCCTAGAATGATGTAACTGGCAAAGATAATTATACTGCTAGTATCAAAAACTCCCTTGACAAGATTAGTGTAATGTGTTAGGAGTGAAAGCTGTCCTAATGCTGCTCCGAAGGGCCCGCCGATACCGACGGCGGCTGCATCGATTACCCACAGAAATAAGACTAGAGCGAAGGTGAGGATGGCGGATAAAATCGTGCTGTCTGTAAGGGATGAAATAAACATTCCGAGGGACAATATTCCGGCTGCTAGTAAGATTAGGCCGCCGTGTCCTAGCAGCACGACGCCGGGGGGTACGGGTGGGGTTGAGGAACTTAGGGCGATCGCCTCGCAGAAGAGCAGTGGCAGCAACATTGTGGTATAAAATGTTAAAACGCCGAGGAGTTTGCCGGTAGCAACGACCCAGTTGGTTAAGGGCGATGTGGCTAAAAGTTCTAAGGTGCCGCGCTTGCGTTCTTCTGCGTAAAGTCCCATGGAGAGTGCTGGTAATACGAACAGTGAAAGGGAACCCATGATTCGCAGAAAAAGTTGCAGGAATTCATAGGCTATGTCGATCGCAGGTTCGGTAATTCCCATTCTATCTCGCTGGGTGATTTGAGGAATTAGGCCGTCGGGGGCGAGGAGAATGGCGATTAAAAAGTAGCCGGTGATCAGCCAAAAGACTGCTGCGATAGCATAGGCAAATGGTGATGCAAAATAGCTTTGCAGTTCCTTGCGGTAAATGGCGATGATATTACTAATCATTACTAACATTTAGGAATTGGGAATGGTTCAACAGTTGACAGTTGACAGTTGACAGTTGACAGTTTGAAAGCTACTTCTACCTAGAAGGATGAGGATTGGAGTAATGAATAGTCTGATTTTAATTCCTCCGTCACTCGTGTTCCGGCTTTCAACCAATTATTTCTGGTAATTGGGTATTGGTAATTGCTTCATTCTGAGTCGCCTCCGGGTCGTGTTTCGCTGTCGTTGCTCTCTTGTTGCTTTCTTTCTATTTTTCGCTTTCTGTTGACAGGTGGTTGTTCTCCTTGAGAATCGCTACTCGGTTGTGCCCTTTTTTTAACTTGCCGATTTTTGACAACAGGTTCGGCTTTAGGTTCGCTCGACTCCAGGATTTCTGCAACAGGTTCTGCAACAGGTTCGGATTTTGGTTGAGGAAGCTCGATCGACTCTGCAATTTGGGTCACAGGTTCGCGAACAGGTTGGCTCGACTCTAGGATTTCTGCAACAGGTTCGGCTTTAGGTTCGATCGACTCTACGATTTCTGCAACAGGTTCTGCAACAGGTTCGCTCAACTCTACGATTTCTGCAACAGGTTCTGCAACAGGTTCGGATTTTGGTTGAGGAAGCTCCCTCGATTCTACGATTTGGGCCACAGGTTCGGATTTTGGTTCGCTCAACTCTACGATTTCTGCAACAGGTTCTGCAACAGGTTCGATCGACTCTACGATTTCTGCAACAGGTTCCAGTTGAGAAAGCTCGATCGACTCTACGATTTGGGCCACAGGTTCGGATTTTGGTTCGATCGACTCTACGATTTCTGCAACAGGTTCTGCAACAGGTTCGCTCAACTCTACGATTTCTGCAACAGGTTCGGATTTTGGTTGAGAAAGCTCGCTCGACTCTTGTCTTTCGACAATTTGCAGAAATTCTGCAACAGGTTGCATTTCTGGTTCTATATCATTGATTGTCTCTGATGTTTCTGCAAGTGTTTCGGATGCTGAGTGAGAATCATAAAGCGACTCTACTGTTTCCGCTTCTGGTTCTGATGCTGGCTCAGCAAGCTCGATCGACTCTGGGATTTGGGCCACTTCCCGATTGTCTACAATCGGTTCTGGTTGAGAATGTGCGATCGACTCCACAGTTTCTACAACTGGTTCTGATCCTGAATGAGAAGGTGCGATCGACTCCACAGTTTCTACAACTGGTTCTGATCCTGAATCAGAATGTGCGATCGACTCCACTGTTTCTACAACTGGTTCTGATCCTGAATCAGAATGTGCGATCGACTCCACTGTTTCTACAACTGGTTCTGATCCTGAATCAGAATGCTCGATCGACTCCACTGTTTCTACAACTGGTTCTGATACTGATTCAGAATGCTCGATCGACTCCACTGTTTCTACAACTGGTTCTGATACTGATTCAGAATGTGCGATCGACTCTACAGTTTCTACAACTGGTTCTGATCCTGAATCAGAATGTGCGATCGACTCCACTGTTTCTACAACTGGTTCTGATACTGATTCAGAATGTGCGATCGACTCTACAGTTTCTACAACTGGTTCTGATACTGATTCAGCATCATAGAGCGACTCTTGCCTATCTGACTCTAGTGTTTCTAAAACTGGTTCGTCCGATACTGGATGAGCATCATAGAGAGATTCTAGTGTTTCTAAAACTGGTTCGTCGGATACTGGATGAGCATCATAGAGAGATTCTTGCCTATCTGAAACTAGATTTTCCACAATCGGTGCTGATTCCGATTGATGAGAGTCGGCGATCGAGTCTTGAATTTCTGTCGCTGCTTGTAGATTGCGATCGACCTCGGGTTCGCTGTGAACCAGACTTTCTTCCGGTTTCTTTTGGGCCGCTGTCAGCCGTAAAAACACATCTTCCAAAGTAGCGCGATTGCGGCGCATTTCGCAGAGTCCGAATCCTGAGGCGATAATAGCTGCGGCGATTTCTCGTCCTGGTTCCACCTCCGATTCGCATTCTGCCCGCAGGCGGTAGCGACTGGCTAAAAATTGCTGGCTGGGAATCAATTCGATCGATCGAACTCCCCGCACATTTTCCAAAGAAGGCAACAGCAGACTGTTGAGCAAATCCGCCTCACCTTCGACTTCGACTTCGTAACCTTCCCCGGTGGCCAACTCTCCCATCAAACGTTCGGGAGTACCAGCGGCGACGATTTGACCGCGATTGATGATGGTGACGCGGCTGCAAGTCATGCTGACTTCCGGCAGAATGTGGGTAGAAAGGATAATAGTGTGTTCGCCTGCAAGACTTTTGATTAAGTTGCGGACTTCGATGATTTGTCGCGGGTCGAGGCCGACGGTTGGTTCGTCCAGGATAATGACGGGGGGATCGTGGACGATCGCCTGTGCAATACCAACTCGTTGCCGAAATCCTTTAGAAAGTTTGCGGATTAAAACTTTGCGTTTATCAACCAGGCCGCAGCGTTCGATCGCGGATGTGACACGTCGGGCGCGATCGCCTGCAGGGACTTGCTTGATCCGCGCCACAAAAAATAGAAACCCTTCCACGCTCATTTCTGGATAAAGCGGCGGGTTTTCCGGAAGATAGCCGATCCGCTGTCTGACAGCCATCGAATTTTCGTGAACGTCGAGGCCAGCGATCCGGGCGGTACCGCTGGATGCCGGCAAATATCCCGACAAAATCCGCATGGTTGTGGTTTTGCCGGCGCCGTTGGGCCCCAAAAACCCGAGTATTTCTCCTGCTTCGACCGAAAAAGACACGTCCGCGATCGCTGCGGTCGAACCGTAAGTTTTGCTTAAGTGTTCTACTTCAATCATTTGTCAAAGTCATGTCGATTTTAGGTTTGAGATTTGAGATTTGAGATTGACTCCGCCAACCACAGGTCGGACGCCTGTTCCACAACCACAGGTGGGTTAGAGCCGATTTCTCACATTAGCCTGCCAGAAACCCAATCTATCACAACTGATGATTGTACTTGGAAGCGGGACACTTGTTTTAGGTCGATCGTCTGGCGCCGGCTAGCGTTGAGCTTGCTGTTGCTGGTTGGAAAATTCTCACATAAAAACAGGCAAGATGCTTGTTCCACAAAGAAAAAAGTGAATTTTGTTGTGGTCATTCTCCCCGCTTTGGATCGTATGGCGGGCGATCGCGTTACAAGAGAACCGCAAAATCTGTCAAAGTACCGTCTTATGAATCAATACGGTTCACTTAAGATTGTCATTGCGAGGAACGAAGCAATCGCAGTGTCTATTTTTCATGAGTTTTCCCTGTTGTCATCTCTTAAGTTAACCGTACCGTCTTATGAATGATCGAAGCCAAGCATAATTTCACTTTAAAAAACCCATGCTACGAACAGTTAGTAAGCGATGCCTTCTTCTGCCCCGTCTTCTTCCACAGACTTCTTTCCAACCCCCAGCCTGCTAAACCCGACTTTTTCCAACTCAAGGGGGCTACAAAAGTGCCGACTTTTCTATACTGAAAAATTTGGGCTTCCCTGACATCATATGAATAGGTTAAGTTAATCAAGTGAAAAAGGGAGTTAATCAATGCGTTTTGGATTTTTGAGTTTTGGTTTACTGGTTCTCTCAGGAGCGATAATTGCCGTAGATGTCGCACCTTCTCTAGCAGCAGCAAGCGCCCAAACAAACAGAGAGTTGTCACAATCGCAGGCACAAGAGCGATCGCAGCAGCTAATTGCCTGTGGTTGCACTAGCAGAGGTTGTAGTAGCTGTAGCCGTCCTACTCGCGGTGGTCGTAGATAGGATAATTAGCAGCTATCGAGTGACTGCTGTTTTTAGATAGTTGAGGATTGGGCATAAAAGAATAGTCTTTTTTCAGTCCAATCCTCTGTTTGTAGAACTTAATTGGTAGATCGATTCACCAACAAACTTGCTTGCTGCTACTAAGGAACGAAAATTTAATAACTTACACATATTTGTGGGATGGGCCAGAAGAACCCGTCTTTTCTGGACGGGCTCTTCTGGCCCATCCCACAAGAACAATAAAAATTGTAAGTTATTTAATTCTCATTCCTAAGCTTTATTAACGGGGAATACTCCAAATCCTAACAGAACTATCTGGACTGCCACTGGCAAGAGTCTGCCCATCGGGGCTAAAAGCAACAGAATAAACCGAATTTGAATGTCCGGTGAGAGTTTGCAATAATTCGCCAGTATGCAGGTTCCAAAGTCTAATGGAGCTATCATAACTGCCGCTTGCCAGAGTTTTCCCATCCGGGCTGATAGCCAGACACCAAACCCAACTTAGATGTCCAGTAAGAGTGCGCTGCAATTCCCCTGTTTTCGGATTCCACAGTTTAATACTATTTTCAGCAATACGGCTAACTTCGTTCCAGCCACTACTGCTAACAAGGGTTTGACCGTCAGGACTAAAAGCGACAGACAAAACTTGCGCTGAATGTCCTTTAAGAGTGCGAATTAATTTCCTACTATTCAGACTCCACAACTTAATAGTCAGATCGTCACTGCCGCTAGCAAGGGTTTTGCCATCAGGATTAAAAGCGACCGAAGTAACGTTGTTAGTGTGTCCGTAAAAAGTATAAAGCAGCTCTCCTGTGTTAACACGCCACAGTTTGATTGTTTTGTCATGGCTGCTACTAGCGATGGTCAGACCATCCGGGCTAAAAGCAATCGATCTAACATCGCTATAATGACCTTTGAGAGTGCCCAAAAGCATCCCAGTATCTAGATTCCACAACTTAATTGTTGTGTCCTTCTCATTTTTCACATCCTCCTCCAGTTGCGGCCCGGTAGCCAGCAATTTTCCATCCGGACTGATTGCAACCGACCAAAGCTTTGATGAAGCTCTAGATAGTTTTTTAATGACTTTCCCTGTACGCCAATTGTAAAGTTCGATCGGTTCATCGTAACTACCTCTGACAAGGGTCTGTCCGTCAGGGCTAAAAGCAACTGAGGTGACTGCATCAAATACTTCCGAACCTCCTTTCAAGGTGTTGAGCAGAGAAAGATTTTTTAAAGGTGCAGGAGGTTGACCTTGTAAAGGAACAAATTTAGGTAAAATTAATACACTGACGCAGGCAAATGCTGTTATTCCAATTCCGACTAATGCTTTCTTAGTTTTAGCAAATGACTTCAGCCACTTTCTTTCAGTATTCAGCGGGCTAATTCCCTGTAACTCAGTCGGAGGAACTGCCGACAACCCTTCTTCACTAGGGCATTCAATCTTAGCTATAGCCTGTAAAATTGCTTCGGGATTTTTCGGTCTATTCTTCGGATAGAAAGCCATCAGCTCATCAATTAAATCTGCCAGCAATCCCGAAATTTGTGGTGCTTGATCTCGCCAAATCACCTCTTGATATAGCTCGTCTTCAAGGTCAGTTGGATTTTTTCCGGTTAAAAGAAAGACAAAAGTGCGTCCCAAGGCATAGAAATCGGATTGAGGCAGCGCTTTGCCTTTTATTTGCTCGAACGGAGCGTAGCCTTTGGTATATATCTTTGTAACTTCCCCCTCATTCTCGTCCGCAATTTTTGAAAGGTAAGTGTTTGTGATTATCCGCACTGCTCCAAAGTCGATTAACACCAGTTGACCGTCAGGTTTTAATATGATATTTGCTGGCTTAATATCTCGGTGAAAATAATGCTGCTGATGCAAGTAAGCTAGAATATTTACCAGTTGCTTTAACCAATTAATTGCTTGTTGTTGGCTGATGGGTTGATAATCTATCTGCTTTAGCCACTGCTGCAAATTATGACCGTAAATTTTCTCCATCACTAGACAGTAAAGCGTGTTTCCTCCTTCTTGATAGAGAAAATATCCGTCGGGTTCTACTTTAGGAATTCCTGGATGATCTAGTCGTATTAAGACATGAGCCTCTCGCTCAAACAGGGATACTGCTATTTGTTTTTCCTGCAAGTTTGAACAATTCTCAAAATGCAGAACTTTGAGAATTTTTGGCGTCCCTCGCTCCTCAACAATATCAAAGATTTTGCCAAATCCTCCGGGAGTATCCAAATCTAACTCTTGCACAATACGATAGCGATTTTGAAGTATCAATCCAGGCTGAAGCATGGCAAATAAAATATGCTTTATTTCAACTCTTCGGACAGTTTTCGATCGCCAAAAGCGTAGGAGCAGGGTTTCAGGGCGATCGAGAATGAGGGGAACGCTAACAAAGCACACTATAGGCTTTCGGGAAAATCAAAGATTTCAGAGTACGACCTAAAAATTGTTATTTGTTACATACAATAATGATTAATAACATATTTCCTAATTACAGGCTGTAGCCTAAACAAGTCTTGACCGATTTCGGTTTCGATCAGCGATCGCCAACTTAATGACTCCAAAGCATTCATTAATGTTGAGCTAGATATATCTGACGAAATCTCCGATCGCAATTGATTAAAGTCAACAGATTTGTTAAGTATAGCTAATTGACACATTACTTTTATTTCTAAATCAGTTACACGTTCAAACATCTGGGATAAAACTACCTCTATTTGACCTCCTATAAAAATCGTACCTGTTCTGAGAAAATCAGAAGTTTTACCAGCAAATAAAGTGATAATTGTTGCTGAAATCATCCATAGTGCTAAAGGATTTCCTTCGTACCTTTCAATAAAATCATTCCATTCTTTTTCTTTTACTAACCCTCGTTCGAGAAGAATTTGCTGTGCGGGTTCATTTTTCAAGCCACTCACTTTATGAGAGCGAACAAGGCGAGTTCGATTTTCTAATAATGAAATGTCGATAGATTTTTCTGAAGTTGTCAATACCAAGCAGCTTTTATGGTTCAATTCACCTACTTTTTTGAAAAATCTACCGTAATCCTGATATCCGTCTCGATATCTGCCAGCCAACAAACCTGTTTCCATAATTGTCTCGACTCCATCAATTATTACCAAACATCGGTGCGCGTTTAAACACTCGATCGCTCGCGAGATGGCATCAGAGGGTGTTTCTGGTAAATTTGTTTCCTCTTGGCTACAGATAAATCGGATGATGTCTTTGAGGACGGTATGTATGGGTGGAGTGCGATCGAGACTTCGCCAGATAATGAAATCAAAATCATTTTGAATTTCTTGTGCCAGTTTGACAGACAGAGACGTTTTGCCAATTCCCCCCATGCCCAACAGTGCCACCAGCCGGCAGCGGTCTGTTACAATCCACTGCTTCAGTGCGGTCAATTCTTCTGTACGTCCGTAGAAAACAGAGACATCAGGGGCTTCCCCCCAATCTTGTCGAGAACGGGCGATCGCTGATTCTGGCAATTTTTCGGGCAGCGGAAGAGTTGGTGAGGAGCGATCGTCTTCTGCAAGTATATTCTTAAAGCTTTTTTTCCTAACCTCTTTCCCCAGTGCAGATGACAGCAGTTGCCAGAATTCGGAACCTAACTCCTTAGCATAACTCAGGTTGCAGTTACATTCACTGGAAATTTGCTCGTAAGTCTTATCTTCTAATACCTTACGAAATATGTTTTTTTGCAGATCGGTTGGGGATCTCCCCGTCCGAGCATGAAAAGACGCCTCTGCAAGTTCTAACGCAGTGTCAACGTTCATATTTGGGAGTTATGCAAAAATCATACTTCAGTATAACCCATTTTCCGATCGTCCTACTTTTTCCAACTCTTGCCGACCAACTCAGCCAAAAGCGACTTTTATCGACAAAATTGAGCTGTGAAACAACCCACTTTACCAGACTGAAAAATTATTGGTTTTGAAACAACATAGTAAATGTCAAGTCAATCGATGAAAACAGGAGTAACGATTGTGCCTTTACCGACAACCGACCAACAGTGGGATTTACAAAGTGGAGATGGCTGGCAATTTGACGATAATTCCAGTACAGGTGGTAAGCTTACCAATATCAAAGAAGCCTCACCAGAAGTGAAACAACTCTCTAGGGAATTGTCTCAAAAACTGGTTGGATTCTCCGCCCCAATGAGTGCTGGTTATGCCTACGAATACAGCGGTGCTAATGGCAATCCCTACAATGGTAATAATGTCTCCCACGCTGGGATTGATTATGCAGTTGGTGCGAACATAAATGTCTCAGCGGTAGTTCCGGGAAAAATCATTAATGTTGTATCTTATGGTGCAACTGGGCAATTTGTGACTGTAGAAGGTAATGATGGAAAGCGCTGGATATATGGTCACATCCAAACCAGCAAGAAAGCTGGAGATTCTGTGAATATTGGAGATGCGATCGGTACAGTGAAAAACCAAAGTGGGAACACTCATCTCCACATAGAGGTTCAAACTTCACCTTTTGATTCTAGTATTATTGGTGGAATTCCCTATCAAACAAAAGGAAGTCGGAATTTTGTTCTAACCAATACAATGAGTCCACTTCAAGCCTACTCGGAGTCGAAAAATGGTGGCGGTGTTCCTGTAAACACAAAAAGGGGCACAGAAGGGGACGATCGCATTAGTGGAGGAGCCGGCAACGATACTTTAATCGGTTTGGGTGGCAATGATAGCCTGTACGGCGAAGCGGGCAATGATTCCCTCATTGGCGGCAATGGAAATGATTACCTTGACGGCTATGCCAGTTATGTCAGTCGCGAATTTGACACTTTAACGGGTGGAGCTGGTGCAGATACTTTTGTACTTGGCAATGCACGACAAGGAGTTTTCTATCAAGGTGACGGTAATGCAATTATTACAGATTATTCAACTCGAGATGACTACATCCAACTCAAAGGAAGCGCTAACGACTATCAGTTAATCCGTCAGGGTTCTGATACCATAATTTCCTTGAAAAACGCAGATAGGATTGGTATTGTTCAGGGGGTAACAGACTTGAGCTTAACTGCCCGAACGGGAAGAGTTGATTTCAAATTTGTCTGATGTTGAGTTTCTTGATTTCTTCTCACCATTAATATCGAAGGTAAAAGAGCGATCGCCCAAGATTTCATACAAGCGATCGCTTGTATGAAATCATCTTAAATCCTTGGCAACTTAGCCCTGATTTTTGACAACCTTAAATAGAGGTTCGTTTACTAGGAGGACTGTGATGGAGCGCATAAGTAAATTGACAGCAGCACTAGAACAATATTCCGATCGCACTCCCCAAGATGAACAACTGTGTCAACTCATTTTAACTATTTGCTCGCAACCTCGCGATAGTTTGCAGCGTCGAAAATCAATGGAGCGATTGTTGCTGAAAGTGCAACGCTTGCCAAAATTGTCAAAAAGTTCTCATCCCTATTATTTAGAAGCGGTAAATAAAACTTGGGAATGGTTAGACAATAACCTTCACAATTTTCATCCCCGCAGTTCTCCGATTCGAGACAGTTTCGTGACTTGGATTAACGGTAATCTCCGGTATCGAATTAGAGATTTATACGCTGCAAAACCCAAAAATATGGTTTCCCTAGATGTTAGAGAACGCAGCCAATTTTACCACCCATGTTTGGGCAGTATTGACGCTTATATCGAACCGCTTGAAGCTGAGGAAAACAAAAGTTTAGCACGAAAGATCGCGCAATACATTAATCGAGCTCCCGAAGCTAAACTGCGAAAGTGTTATCCTAAAAATCGTCCCGACTGCAACTGTCAAATTATTGCTAAAAAAATGTTTTTGCACCAGTCGCCAGAAAAACTAAGCGAGATCGCGCGACAGTTGAATATCAATACCCAAACCATTCACTCTTTTTGGAGGAGGAAGGGATTCCCAACAGTGCGATCGCTCGCCAGAGAAATTGCTCAAATAAACTCTGATATTATGTCCGGATAATTGGTTTTTGTCTGTGATAGTGACCTTCATTCTCTCTCTTTCCGAATGCGCACGGCCCCTTAACACTACAAAAAAACACAAGCCCCAATCTGGTATTCAGAAAGGATCTGGAGTTATGTAAAATAAACCAGGCATCGAGCTATTTTCTCAGGCAGTGACCCGCCAAATATCTTCGCCACCGCAGCGTTTAACAACCGAGTTCGGGATGGAATCGGAGTGGTGCCACCAATTACCATCAAATCAGAGAGGTCAAGCCCTCGGTCTATTAGTACGCCTCAGCTTCATCCCTCTCAGGACTTCCACTTAACGCCTATCAACGGGTGTTCTGCCCGTGACCTTACTGGATAACTCCATGAGAAGACTCATCTTGAGGTGGGCTTCCCACTTAGATGCTTTCAGCGGTTATCCACTCCGCACTTGGCTACCCTGCGTTTACCGTTGGCACGATAACAGGTACACCAGCGGTGCGTCCCTCCCGGTCCTCTCGTACTAGGGAGGACTCCTCTCAATCTTCTTACGCCTGCACCGGATATGGACCGAACTGTCTCACGACGTTCTGAACCCAGCTCACGTACCGCTTTAATCGGCGAACAGCCGAACCCTTGGGACGTACTTCCGCCCCAGGTTGCGATGAGCCGACATCGAGGTGCCAAACCTCCCCGTCGATGTGGACTCTTGGGGGAGATCAGCCTGTTATCCCTAGAGTAACTTTTATCCGTTGAGCGACGGCCCTTCCATGCGGCACCGTCGGATCACTAAGACCGTGTTTCCACCCTGCTCGACTTGTAGGTCTTGCAGTCAAGCTCCCTTATGCCTTTGCACTCTATGGCTGATTTCCAACCAGCCTGAGGGAACCTTTGCGCGCCTCCGTTACCTTTTAGGAGGCGACCGCCCCAGTCAAACTACCCCCCTGAAACTGTCTCCTTCCCGGATAACGGGTAAGGGTTAGAATTCTAGCCTCGCTAAAGTGGTATCTCACCGTTGGCTCGATTCTGCCCACAAGCAGAACTTCATAGCCTCCCACCTATCCTGCGTAAGCGAAGCCCGAACACAATTCCAGGCTATAGTAAAGCTTCATAGGGTCTTTCTGTCCAGGTGCAGGTAGTCCGTATCTTCACAGACAATTCTATTTCGCCGAGTCTCTCTCCGAGACAGCTCCCAGATCGTTACGCCTTTCGTGCGGGTCGGAACTTACCCGACAAGGAATTTCGCTACCTTAGGACCGTTATAGTTACGGCCGCCGTTCACCGGGGCTTCAGTCGCTAGCTTCAGATTACTCCTGACCAACTTCCTTAACCTTCCGGCACTGGGCAGGCGTCAGCCCCCATACGTCGTCTTACGACTTTGCGGAGACCTGTGTTTTTGGTAAACAGTCGCCTGGGACTCTTCACTGTGACCTACTTGCGTAGGTACCCCTTCTCCCGAAGTTACGGGGCCATTTTGCCGAGTTCCTTAGAGAGAGTTATCTCGCGCCCCTTGGTATACTCTACCTCCCTACCTGTGTCGGTTTCGGGTACAGGCTAACATTGCTTATGGTGTTTAGAGCTTTTCTTGGAAGCCTGACATCTACCACTTCCCTCCCGTAGGAGGTCGTACTCGTACCTCAGCTCAAGACGTTTTCTCCGTCTCTCAACACCTCGAATACTTAAACCGGTAACCAACATCCGGCTGGCGATTGCCTTCTCCGTCCCTCTGCACCAACAATGTCAGGTACGGGAATATTGACCCGTTATCCATCGACTACGCACTTCTGCCTCGCCTTAGGACCTGACTCACCCTCCGCGGACGAGCCTGGCGGAGGAACCCTTAGGGTTTCGGGGTGTAGGATTCTCACCTACATTTGCGCTACTCAAGCCGACATTCTCACTTCCGCACAGTCCACACCTGCTTGTCGCTAGTGCTTCACACCGTTGCGGAACGCTCCCCTACCAATACATGATTAAAAATCATTTATTCCACAGCTTCGGTAGACTGCTTAGCCCCGTTCATTTTCGGCGC
>NZ_JAEQCB010000047.1:15778-52376 GCF_020738785.1 Microcoleus sp. PH2017_05_CCC_O_A
CTGTGCCTTAAGTTCGCGGTGTGAACCGCTCTCTCTCTGGCGCTTTATTAATATACTTATTTCGCAAGGGCTTGTCAAGCGTTTTGCGAAAATAATTTTGACTTTTTTTTGAAGCCATGCACCGTATGGGTTTCGGGTGTTCCTTCCGGCTCCCATATCCGATCGCCCCATCTGCTTTAACGCCAGAACCTGCTTTTTTACCCCCAT
This sequence comes from Microcoleus sp. PH2017_05_CCC_O_A, assembly GCF_020738785.1. NCBI lineage: Bacteria > Bacillati > Cyanobacteriota > Cyanophyceae > Oscillatoriales > Microcoleaceae > Microcoleus > Microcoleus sp. PH2017_05_CCC_O_A. Next base: position 15,986 of record NZ_JAEQCB010000047.1, read on the forward strand.
CTCGTTTTTGACAGCCGTCTGTAGAATACTTCAGAGGTGGATATAATTGGATTTAGTCAGAGCTACTAAGACTTTGGTTACGGTGTCAGCCCGATCGCACCCTGTTCACCACAGCACTAGGTGATTGGTCAATCTGATTCATATATATATGAGTAGTGCCTGCATTCGTTGTACTTGACTCAGGGAGATTGGGGTATGCGATCGGATCGATCGCCCACCTGCAAGTCCTAGCCCCACACAAATCCATCGCCCGCAACTACAATCTCCTTAATTACAGCCACCCCCAAACATTTTCAGTTAGACCATTTATCAGCCTTTGAGATTCGATCGCGGGTTAGTCTCCTCAACATCTACATCTAAAAAGTGCAAGTGAGTCTCGGACTCAGTATTGGCAGCAATCACCAAACCTGTGCTGCCCCAAGGGGCGATCGCCCGAGGTGAGGCAGGGCCACTAAAATTGCCTACTTGAATCCCTTGACTGTTTAACACTGCTATCTGCCCCCCAGCATCTGCCAACACCCATCCCCACTTAGTTACACAAGCAGACACAGGCAAACTTTCAAGAGGAATTCGCGCTAGCTTGAGCGGCCACAATTTCATCGACAACACAGCGGCTTTACCACCTTGGGGAATTCCGAGCAAGGTATAAGGCTCAGGTGTCAACAACATCTGTCCGACGCTGGCAGACAACTTTACAGAACCCACTGATGTGCCACGGCGAGTGTAAACTCTAAAAATAGTTTGGGGATTTTTTGGTTCGTTGTCTGGCCAAACGGCTAAAACGTGTCGTCGATCCAAAAACGTTAATTCTGGTAAATAGTGTTCCGGTAACGCCACAGTAGCGATCGGCTTTAGGGCTTTTTCTCGATCGCCCGCAGTGCTATTGTCAGCTAAAGCATAAAAACGCAGTTCGCCGGGAACAGCTACTGTCAACCAGCGACCCTGAGAATCAATAGCAGCTTTAAAAGCATCTGCACCTTGCCTTAAACCCATATCCATTAGGCACTGAGGCTCTGAGGAGCCGTCGCCCTGCCAGTAAAGTTTTTGCTGAGTGAGAACGCAGCAGCCGTGGGAAGCAGGTAAAATGCCACGCACAATTTCCGGCATTAATATAGAAGTCGGCATTTCTTCTGTTGTAACTGCGTGTTGTCCCGGCTGACACCAAACCTTCACCTCTTTACCTACAGAAGCGTAGAGATACTTTTCCGTGGCAATTAAAGCAGTCAGCGGTGCAGGAAGTATTAGCGGTTTTGGCTGCAAAACCGAATAACGAACAGTCCGAAGTAAATTAATAGCCGGCTGTGATGATTTTTCCTCTTCGACTTCCAGCGCAGAGTCAGTGTCCGACTTCAGGCTTTTAGCGTTGTTGGTTGTGGGGTTTTCCCAAGGAACAATGCAGTCGCCCAATTGCCGGACAGCGGGGTCGTACATGATCAGTCGCAGAGCTTGAGCCATTTGGGAAGCACTGGCAAAACGGCGGGCCGGCAGCTTTTCCAAAGATTTTTTGACTATTGCTTGCAACGGTTCGGGGATGGCGTCGGGAAGTTGCAAGCGTTGATTCAGGTGCGCCCACCTCAAGTCTCCGGGGGCTCCGCCGAAAGGGCGGTAGCCCATGAGCAACTCAAACAGCAAAATTCCCACTGCATATATATCTGACATGGGGGAATAAAGACCGTAAAACCGCTCTGGAGCCATGTATGCCGGGGAACCTACGGTAGCGTCGGGAGAAATTTCTTGGTGGAGGCGAGTTGTACCGATTTCTGGAAGTCGGCGGGCGATGCCAAAGTCAGATAGCCTCGGCGACCAACCTTTGGAGCCTAGAGTGAGGAGGATATTTTCGGGTTTGATGTCGCAATGAACTACGCCTCGGCGGTGGGCGTAGTCTAAGCCTGCTAAAAGTTCCATGACTAGCTGTAAACCTTCGAGCAGTCGCAAGGGACGGTCTTGTTTGAGCAGGTTACGGAGAGTTCCTCCCTCGCAGTAGTCCATAACCAAGTATCTGCCTGTGGCTGTGTGTTCGAGAGCTCGGCAGGTGACAATGTTGGGGTGCTGCAAGGTGATCAGAAACCACAGCTCTCTTAAAAATTCGCTAGTTGGGGCTTTTTGATGGCTGAGTTCTTTGAGAGCAACCAGTTGGCTGGTGAGGCGGGAGTCCTTGGCGGGAGTTTCTCGAACGCTGGCACAAAAAACTCGACCAAATTGCCCTTGTCCGACTAGCCCTAAAATACGGTACTTAGAATGTTGCATCGGTCTAATTATAGAAAAAGCTTGAGCTAGTATTAAAATATGTAAAGAATGCTGACAAAAATTCAATTTTTTGAATCGATCGCCAGGTACTGCTATGTTATCTCAGGTTCATTCTCAGCCTCCGAGGAGCGATCGCACGGTCGCACCTACCAAAATCCTTGAGTTTCGCAGTCAGTATCAATCTTGCCGGATTCGGGTGCCGGATCTGGAACTGCCTGTGGCTGCTATTTTAGTTGATTGTGAGTATTACAGTTTTTTCAAAGCCGTCCAAGAACCATCGAAGGTTTTAGCCATCGTGGCTAAGTTGGCGAATAGGGGTGACTCAACAGCGATTACCAAAACAGCTAGCGGTTATGCAATCTGGGTTAGAGAGCCAGAAGTTGATGCTGTCGTCAAGCCATCTTAGCTTTTTTGAGTGTTAGCCAAATTTTTTTGGCTTTGAATATGTCGATCGCACTTGCATACTGAACTTGACAGGATGAAAAATCAATATGGTTAAAATTATTAGACTCGATCCAATTGCCGAGGAAATGGCAGTGGAAACTCGATCGAATATCCTGGCTGCCTTACTTTCCAAAGACTTAGACGTTCTTAAGGAATGCGGGGGGCGAGGAATGTGCGCTACCTGCCACGTTTACATTAAAGAGGGCATGGAAGGTTTGTCTGACATGAACCGCCGCGAGAGGAGGACGCTGGAGGTCATTACTACAGCGGCATCCAATTCGCGACTTGCTTGTCAGGCTCAAATTATGGGCGAGGGTGTCGTTGTACAGATACCTGCCGGGATGTACATTAATGCTATTGAAAATGTGGAAGCTCTGATCGGTCGCCGAGCTCAGCAAGATTTGTTACACCCAATTACGGGTCAAGTAGTTGTAGAATCGGGAAAGTTAATTACTCGTTCGATCGTTACACAGCTTAATGAAACCCGCTTCCAAGTAGGACAATATTTAGTTCGTACTAAAGAAGCTTAAAACTGATATGTTTGTATTTTAGTAGTTGAGAAAAATCTATGTTGAGCCAACTTGCGCGTTTGAGCACGGAAGCAGACGGACGCTACGCCACTGCCGAAGAGCTGCAATTTTTGAAAGACTACTTTCAGTCTTTAAATCACCGGATGAGCGCTTATAAAAAACTTCAAGCCTCTGAAAAAGAAATTATTCGGCAGGTGGAAGCACAAATGCAGTCTATCGACCCTAGTTTATATCGCCGCGGTTCTCAAGATCTGACTGAAAAGTGCCGTGGAGATGGTGTGCGGGTATTGAGGCATTCGGCGACAGCACTGTTGATTAATGATACTGAACGGTTGCGCGATCGGCTGCTGCTTTGGTTGCAAAGTATTTTAGGCGCTGTTCACAGTCGTAATAGTTCGACCGTGACCTACGATGTCATGAAAAAGGTAATAAAACAATATCTGACTGCTGAAGAAGTCAGCTTATTTTTTCCGATTCTCGACATCAACCGCACTATAGTCGGTAAATAATCAAGGAAAGTCATACCATTTTCGAGCGGGAATGACTGATTACAGAAATGCTTGGAGCAAGGGGCAACGGTTGTATTGTTTTAGCGGACTGGTATCGCATTAACCGTGATAGATTTTGCCGTTAGGAAGAATGGCTCCAAGCAAGTTAACTCCCCCCAAATCCGCCTCACTCAGAATGGCTCCGCGGAGGTTTGCTCCTGTCAAGTCAGCTTTCCGCAAATTGGCTTTACTGAGGTTAGCTTTGCTCAAGTCAATTTCACGCAGGCAAGAATTAGAAAGGTTGGCATTGATCAGGTATGCCCCGCTCAAGTTGGCTTTGCTGAGGTTGGCTCCACTCAAGTTAGCTTCCATCAAATAAGCACCGCTGAAATTGGCTTCGTTCAACAATGCCTCTGCCATATTAATTCCGGTTAAAAGTTTGCGGCTCAAGTCTACACCGCCCAAATCTGCCCCGCTGAGGTTGATACCGCTTAAGTGGCAGCCATTCAAAGTAATCTTTCTGAGGTAGGTTTTGCTCATATCTGCTTTGCACAAATTTGCTCTGTCCAAGCAAGCTTCGCTGAGATCTGATTCGCTCAAACACGCGCTGTTTAAATAAGCTTGAGTGAGGTTAGTTCGCCTGAGGTTAGCTTTGCTGAGGTTGGCTTTGCTGAGTTCGGCACGGGTTAAGTTGGCTCCGGCTAGGTTGGCTTTGGACAATTCGGCTCCGGTGAGCTGTGCGTCGCTCAAGTCTGCCTCTTTGAGACTTGCTAGAGTCAAGTCTGCATCTTTCAAGTTTGCGCCGTTGAGATTGGCTTTAATCAGATAGGCTTTACTTAGATTTGCTTCGCTCAGAACGGCTTTGGTGAGGTTTGCTGCGCTCATATCTGCACCTATGAGATTTGCCTTGGGGAGAATTGCTCCTGTTAGGTTTGCCCAATTCAGGTGAGCTCCCGCTAGGTTGGCGTCGGTGAGATTGGCGTCGGTGAGATTGGCTCCGCTGAGACTTGCTGCCATGAGGTTGGCGCCGGTCAGATTGGCTCCGCTGAGGTCGGCTTTGCTGAGGTTGGCTCGGCTCAGATGGGCTTTTGTGAGGTCGGCTTGACTGAGGTTAGCACCGATTAAGTATGGTCTGTGCTGGTGTTCGTTAAGATTGTCCAAACGTAGAGTTGGGGCATCGCTGGAACGGTATAAATCGATCGGACTCAACACAATGCCGCGCAAGTTGGCCTGTCTAAAATCTCTTTCGCCGGCTGCATATCGATTTAGAAGTTCATTGGCGTCCATTAAGTTTGAGAAAAAAGTTTGAGGTTGTGATTGTTTTTAAATTTTATGAGTTTCTAACAATACTGACAGTTTTTTGAACTGTTATGTAACGTTTTTTTGGCGTTAAACTTCAAGAGTAATTTTTTATCTTGTTAGGCTCCACCACTGATATTAAAAAAAATATCGAGTTCCAGCAGTTGCCTCGATAGGACTTTGAGCATTAAAATTAGCCAAAATTATGTCCGGAGTATTGTTCTAAGGTAAATCATGAATTGTCTAGGTGCGAGTTGTAGTCCAATAAGTAACCTGACACAATTAATTACACAAAAAATGCTCGGGAATTACTACTTGGGAAGCTTTGCGAGCATCGCAGTGTAATTAATCTTGTCCAACTACTTAAGCTTGGGTTAAAAAGATAATTTTTATGCCTGCACCTGTTGTTACTTGAGAACCCAAGAAAGTCTTGGTGATTGCTTTCATAACATATCGCTCCCGAAGGGAGCGGGGACAGCAATGAAACGCTTAGCTAACCCAAGCTTATTGAGTTACAGTCAAACTTTTTTGAAATAGCTAGAGCCATTTTTTAAACTCTGTAGATTTTTGATAATTTAACTGTCTGTAATGTTCGATCGTCGGGTGGATAAAATAGCCACCCAATAACCTAGCTGATAGCTATTAACAATAAACTAATAGCTGTTACACGAGTCAGTTTTTTTGGCAAAGCTGACTGATAATAGCTTCATGAGCTTGTCCTTCTTCGACCATAGAATCTGCCGGTTGGAGGCGATCGCGCAGTCCTAAAATAAAGCGGTTGCAGTCCGAACCCAAGGATTCGCAGGAGGTTTGCAGGCAGTGGAGTTCCCGACCTGTAAGCTGACTAAAGAAGGAACTTAAGATGCCTGCTTCTAAATAACAGGCCGGCCGCTTCGACTTGGGAGCTGTTTTAGCAAAAAGAGAGTTACCAATCTTTACTATTAAAAATCCCTGTTCGGAATAGCTGGGGTCAAATTCAAATTTTCCCCATCCGTGAGTTTTCCAGCACTGTTGCAAGGACTGAATAAATTCTACCATTTCCATTTCGGAAACTGGCTGGCCGTAGTATTCGCTGACTTCTTCGCAAAAGCGCACGTAGAAGTTTTTCCCCCACCAACGACCGCAGTTGAAAAGCACGAGGCGGGCGGCTTGGCCTGTTTCTTGTTCTAAGCCGATATAAATGGCTTGAATCAGTGTTTCTGGGAGGGCTATGAGCCGATCGCCCCGGCGGTTTTCGAGCAGGCCTAGTTCGAGGTCGCCTCGGACGTAGGCATCGCTGGCAAAGTAGTTTCCAGGGAGGCGGGGCTGTTTGAGCAAGTCGGCAATATTAATCATCGGTAATCGGCAATGGGGACGTGGAAGGAAGACGGAAGAGGTTAATTATTATCGATGTAGGAAATTTGGATTTGGCAATTGATTGTTTGTAAAAAAGGAGTTATGAGGGTTAAGTTTAAAATTAAATTTATTACTTATAACTCATAATTTATGGTTCCTGAATTACATTTTTTAAAGTATTACCTGTTGCCTATTCTTTATTGCCTTGGTCAACAATCATTGATTTTGCTTGGTCAAAGAATGGTTGCAATAATGCTCTTGCTTGCTCGGAAAGCAGTTCTTTTAAACGAGTTTGCAACATATTGCAAACAGTTGCTTCGATTTTTTGAGTTTGGTGGGCTTCGACTATACCGGAAACCCAGTCGAGAAGTCGCTGTTCGAGAAAATCTCGATCGTTCAGCAGCATGGCCATGGCGCAGTAACGCAAGACTAAAACCCAGTGTTTGAGCGATCGTTCTAAGTTTTCTTCTTTTTCGTCGGGGAATTTTTCTTGTAGCTTGTTGGCTATTGGTTGGAAGATGCTTGCTTCCTTCTCTCGCAAAAATTCGTAAATTTTCAAGCGCTGGGCGAGGATTGCAGCTTGACGCTTAAAGGCTATGAGTTCTTCGCCTTTTAGAAAGCGGGTTTCTGCCTGATCCAGCAGGGCCTCAATCTCAGGGTGCATGATTTTAATTAATTGGTAATCGGTAATTGATAAAAGGAAGTCAGTTGACAGTTGACAGTTGACAGTTGACAGTTGGCAGTTGGCAGTTGGTAATAGTTTTCGTAATTACCACCAATAACAAATAACAACTAACCAATATTAACTATTGGCCATTTCCAATTCCCCACGCAGATTAAAAGAGGTCGAATAGATCGTCAATGGTGACTTCGGCAGGTTCAGAAATAGAAATTGCTGGCAAGGGTGGCGGTAGGGGTAGGGCGCCTACTTCGGGAATTCCTTCCCAAGAAATAGCTTGAAAAAAGTCTGCTACCGATCGCGTTAAACTCAGCGCTTGACCAGAAGTCGAGCCATTTTGGGTTTCTAAAGGTTGTCCCAGCCAATTATAGTGACCAAAGAAGTCTTGGACAGACTTACCCAACCATGAAGTTTGACTTTTCATCTTTCTTCCTGCCTGGAGATACCCACCATCGGTCGCTATGCGTGCGATCGCGAAATTGGTGGGAGGAAAGGCAGGGCAGAGGATGTGCCTTTCCAGGTTGTTTACCGCAATATTTCACCGTGTTGCAGTCGATTTTGAATATCGCGGGCGTTGGCACCTTCGTTGAGCCAGAATGCTGCTGCATCAATTTTGTCTGGGTTGCCGAGGAGGAATTTACAATAGGTTTCTCCCATTGAGTAACATTGGAGTTCTATGCAACTGAGAGGCTTTTTGACTAGAGCTCCGAAGAAACCGGCGAACAAACCGGCGTATAGGTGACAAACTGGTTTGCCTACGTCGCCCAAAGTTCGAGCAACTGCTGAGTCAAATAGGTTGATGAAGATGCAGCCATGTTTGCGATCGCTCATGTCAACTTCCCAGCGACCCCAACCTTGAGCAGTGAAAGGCCACCACCAAGTTTCTAGCAGGAACATCAGATTCGACTGGCGAATGTTCTGGCTGAATTCGGCGCTAAACCATTTTTGAAAAAATTCGGAATCTTGCAGCCCCCACTGGCAACCAATAGTATACATGATGACAGAGGACGCCGGGCCTACTTCTTCTTCGAGTCCCTCCACTAAACCGATGATGAAGTCTTCGCTGGTAAAAATGTTGCGGGACTTATTCCAGTCGTTAATTGTACCAAACTCGCGATCGAAGGCAAAAAAATCCTGAAACCTATAATGGTTGTGAGTTTTAGGATGCTTTTGCTTCAATAGCGATTCCCTGTGGGTGGATATTTCTTTTGGGGCGGTAGAGACCATTGGCGCTTTACTCCTGTTTGGTGTAGTTTGCTGAAAATTAGTTCACATAGAACAAATAAACTGACCTGTGTATTCAATTTAACGTCATTTTATGAATGCAGGCAGAGGGTATAATTTTTGACTGCAATATAGTAGGAGTATCAGATACTTCAGTTCTGCCTTCGGACAACTACTTATCTGACTAAGGAGGCGAAAGTCGTTTTAACGTTAAACGGCGATGTGTTATCGTTTTGTGCAAGCTTGACCATCGAATCCAACCCTGGTTCGCCGAGGCGTCAGCAGCCACAAACAGAAAGAAGAACGATCGAGGTAAGCGGACTAAGCGAAAGTCGCTCTACCGAGATGCTAAAGCACCGGAAGGTCGGTTGGCTACCAAAACAGCAGCAGCGATGGTAGCATGAGCTGCATACCGTTTCTTTCAAACGTTGAAGCATCAAGCATCTAAACGTGGATGTATTGTAGTAGACGTAATGGAAGAATATAGATCTAAAAGCTGTTGAAAGTGTGGACAGAGCCACACAAAATTACCAGGTAACAAACAATTTGTTGCCCCTGAATGCGGTCACGCAATTGGTCGTGAGATAAATGGCGCCTTTAACATTTTGTTAAAGCCTTTGAGAGATACCTCCGCGTAGTCGTGAGATTGCATCTTACCACATCGCGCCATACACAGTAGAGGCTGATTGCCAGCCTCTACTGGGTTAAATGTATCTGTCCACTATATATATAGGGCATATGGGATGAAACATCACGCTTGTATTGCAATAGGCATCAATCAATATCAGTTACTCCAGCCTTTGAGTTATGCACAAGAGGATGCAGAGGCACTTTACGGTTTTTTGACTGAGGAGGCTGGTTTTGCGCCGGATGGATGTCTGTTGATGACGGATAGCTCGCCGTCGCTGTGGGGTCAATCTACGTATCCGAATCGGGAAAATATTCTGAAATTGACCGAAAGCCTCTGCGCGGAACATTTACAACACGGAGATTTACTTTGGTGTTTTTTCAGCGGCTACGGTGTCAGCTATGAAGGTAAGGATTATTTGATGCCTGTTGATGGCAATCCGGCTGACATTCAGGGTACGGGGATTCCGGTAGAGTTGCTGTTGAATACTCTGAAAAATGCTCCTACGGAAACGGTGTTGGTGCTGGTGGATATGAACCGCAGCCAGACAGTGAAGGCGGGGGAAACGATCGGCACTCAAACGGCAGAGCTGGCCCGGGAACTGGAAATCCCGACGGTGCTTTCTTGCCGCCCGAATCAAGTTTCGCGCGAAACTTCTGCTCTGCGTCAAGGATTTTTTACGACGGCGCTTTTAGAGGGGCTGCGATCGGGACAGTGCATGACGCTTAAGGGTTTAGACCGTTTCTTGAGCGATCGGCTACCGGAGCTGTGCGACCACCATTTGCGTCCCAAACAAGAACCTTTGATGGTGGTGAATCCTCCTGGAAAGGCTCATTTGGTGATTTTGCCTGATGCTGCTGGGGTGCCGACTTCTGCATTGGCCGGACGCAACGGCAATATGACGGTTGCGATGGCTGATGGGATCGATCGCCCGCAAATGGCTGTGGCTACTGCTCAAATGGAGGTGCCCGAGGCAACTCGCAACGCGGTTGATGCCTCGGTTGAGAGGACTCCTGTGTCGCAGCCGAATGCTGTCAGACCAGGAAGCGGTGGGGGGGGCGATCGACCGAACTCGCAACAGCCCGAGGATACGGATAACGGGGGATCGGATAAGTCATTTTTACAGCAGTTAGTTTTGTGGAGTGGAGCTACCGCTTTGGTGCTGCTGTTGGGTGTTTTTCTGACGAACAAATCGATTTTTATCGGTCAGCAGGAAGGAGATTCTCGATCGCCTGCTGAGAATGCCCAAAACCCCGGGACTCAAAAATCTGCTGGTGGTGGAGTGGCGCAGAACCAACCGCGCGCGGTACAAGCAGCGACTGATAGCAAGCAGCCTCCCTCAAGCCAGCAGGTGTGGGCTGAGGCAAAAACTTTCCTCAAGGATGGTTCTGCTTCTAGTTTTAATAGAGCGGTGGTTAAGGCTCGAACGATTCCGCCTAGCGATCCGCTCTACCCGCAGGCTCAGCAGGATATTGAGCGCTGGAGTTTGGTGATTTTGGATATTGCTAACGGGCGGGCTGCTAGGGGCAATTTCTCCGGGGCGATCGGCGCGGCTAAATTAATGCCTGATGTGAATCAAGCGGTTTACAATCAGTCGAAACAGGCGATCGTTCAGTGGGAGGAGCTATCCAAAGAGCAGGATGTCAATGCTGCTTTGCTATCGGCGGCTGCGAGTCAAATTAAGCGGGGGGCTGCCTCTTCCTACAGTAAAGGCATCCAGCAAGCGAATAAAATTCAGCCCGGTCAGCCAAAGCATGAAGAAGCTCAGCAGTTGATTGGAGAGTGGAGCGGAGCTATTCTCAAAATTGCTCAGTTGCGTGCCTCTCAAGGAAAGTTGAAAGAGGCAGTTGAAGCTGCTTCGCTGGTGCCGTCGGGTACTAAGAGTTATGAGCCGGCTCAAAAGGCGATCGCCAATTGGAAAACTAAGCTGCAACGCCAGAAAAAAGGTTGATTTAGTTAATGATTTTCCGGTTTACCACCGGGAAATTATCTTAGCTAGGGGGTCAAGATAGGTATAGCAATCCATACCTCTTGATAGTGCAAGAAGATAACGACACATCGAGCGTATTAAACAATAATATCATGGACTATTTCCCCTTCGCAGAGCCAGCGAGAGGGGATTTTATATGCTATCAGGTCGATGCCTTTTGCGAAACTAAAACATATTGTAGATGCGTGTTAATCAATATTTATCGTGTACGTCCAATATTTCCAAAACCTCCATAGACCAGCCTCTCCAGACTCAAAAGCCAGGTTTGTTTTTACCGCAATGATGGCTGTAACGATGGTTTTATGAAAAAATGATTGATGCCAAAATCCTCAATAAGTCAGCTTAAATCTAAAATTATTTTTTTATTTTGGCATTAATTGCTTCTGTTTTGCTGTAATTCGATACTTACTCTTAAGTTTAGGAACTAGCAAATTCCGCCATATATAACTGCTATTGACTACCAAATGCGAAGGTGAAATCGGGATTTTAAAGATTGAGGGTGTGGGTATTGCCGTATTGATTTGTTTGACCCATCTTTTTGGCTGTTAGGAGCGAGTGACGGATGGGAAAAAATTGAAAATTGTGCTGTTTTTAAATTATTAGAATTAATCACTCTGTTATAAATTATACAAAATTAGCCGCAACTCGCAATTGTCGTCGGTGTGCGATCGTCCCCAATGAATTTAGAAAACAAATTCATCGCCACAGAGAGCAAAATGTATCGACTCAGAAGTTCCGAGTCTTAGTTGGTGCGGACATCATAAAGCTGCCTTAATTAACACAAATCATGGCTTTGGAAGAATAGCCAAAAAATATATCATCTATAAACAAGAATTAACACTTGCTCGCTTATGGTAGCCCCCGTAACAATACGTATGCCTAAAGTTATAGTCCACAGCAAGGCATATGCGGGGATCTAAATCAATAGGGTGAGGTGGTAGTGTCTGGGTGTTAAGAGGGGCGATGTAAGAGGAATTTTTGGCGATCGATCCCTTCCCTATGGGGGAGGCTAAAACGTAAGAAGGCAAGGATCTGGAGACTGTGCTGAATTTTTTGAGTCCCGGAGAGTAGCGTTAGCACTAAACTCTGCATTATTGTAGGAGGCTAGGTAAATTTGTAACAGTTCTTAACTATGGAAAATTCTGTCAAAACTGCTAGCATGGTGACACTTTTGCTAGCAAAAACAGATAAAGTAAATAAAGTTGGCTAGCTCTAGAGGCCCCGATCCCCATCCCGGGGATCTTGAATCAATTGGATTCGTACCAAGTGGTTTTAGAGTTACAATTGGAACCAAAGCATCGCTATTTAACTGAGTTCTTTAGTTACTTTTACTTTCTGCTATGAACGTGGATTTTATCAAAGCCCAAGTCAGGTTGCTACAGGGTGCAAGTTCATCGGAGCGAGAAACCCTTATTAAAAACATCGGCGTCTGTGCTGGCGTGATCAGACCCGGAGAGTACGTGACTCCACAGCGGAAGCACGCCATCACTCTCTGGCTGCAAACAAATGCAGTGCGACTCCGGCTTCCCCAGCTTCCTCTGGATTTATCGGGCCACAAGCCTTCACACGGAAGTAATTAAGGGGCAGCAACAGAATCAGATAAATTAGTCAATCTTGTCTAAAAGTGCTTTTTTGTTGAACCCTACAGGGTCAATGAGACACAATTCGGATTGAAAAAATGTTTGTAGGGAGAGTTGAACCCGAAAAATGCCTGCGGATCGGAAGCGGCCCACCGCTTTGGCAGACACAGGAAGTGAGCGTCAAACCTGCTCTAAAAGTAGATTTGAGTAAGTTTCGCAGAACGGGGTTATTGTCCACAACTAAAACCTGGGTTATTTGCTTTTAGATTTGAGATTCAAGATTGAGTTCGTGCTGGATAAATTTGCTATTTGTCGATCGGCTGAAAAATCAACCCTATCGAATAGGTATAACTAATTACACGGGCAGTCGCGAGACTGCCTTTATTTTTGAGTCCCGCGACGAAACTCCTGCAAGTTACAATAAACCCATCTACTTGCAGACAGAGTAAAGAGTTGGGAGTTCTCCTCTATTAAATACTGAGCAACTGTCGCAGGTATGAATTTCACGCGGTACAGCATTTGTAGAAGGGCCGGCAACAATCTGAAATTTTTGTCCGGGTTAGGCGTGGGAGTCGGGCTGGACGGTAACGGTTGGAGATGTGGAACTTTCTGAGGGAGGATATCCGGTGAATGACTTGAACTAAGGAACAATTTTTATTTATGATATTAATATCATCCCACAGAAAAAGTTATCAGAAAATTGGGTTTCAAATCCCGTCCTTATAGGACGGCTTTGATATTTTACGGGAAGTTTTTTCTGCTTGTAGTATACTAGAATAAGCGTAAAATCGCGGGAGAATCAATGCTAGTCCTTGAATACAAAGTCAAAGCAAAACCATCTCAATATCGAGCGATCGACGAAGCGATTCAGACGGTGCAATTCATCCGCAACAAATCAATTCGTTACTGGATGGACGCATCAAGGGAAGACAAGATAGATCGATTTGCTTTGAACAAGTATTCTACAAAACTGCGCCAAGAATTCGCCTTTGTTAAAGAGCTTAATGCGATGGCAGTACAAGCTGCTGCCGAGCGGGGATGGCTGTCTATATCTCGATTTTACGACAACTGTAAAAAGAAAAAACCGGGTAAAAAGGGCTACCCAAAATTTCAGCGATCCAATCGCTCGGTTGAGTACAAGACAAGTGGATGGTCGCTAATTCCAACCAAACGGCGTATCACCTTTACCGACAAGAAGGGTATCGGAGAGCTAAAGTTGCTGGGTAAATGGGACATCCATACTTATCCAGTAGTAGCTATTAAACGAGTGAGATTGGTGCGCCGTGCCGACGGCTATTACTGTCAGTTTTGCGTCGATGTTGAGTGTCGAGATATTCAGCCTCTTTCAGGGAAAGAGATCGGTTTAGATGTTGGTTTGGAATCTTTCTACACAGATTCCAACGGATATCACGAACCCAATCCTAAATTCTTGAGAAAATCTGAACCTGACATCAAGCACGCTCAACGTCGCATTTATAAAAAACAGAAAGGATCGAACAACCGCCGTCAAGCAAGGGCTAGATATTCCAAGAAACATTTAAGGGTAAGTAGGCAACGGAATGAACACGCTAAGAGATTGGCGCGTAACGTATGCAAATCTAACGATTTAGTAGCCTACGAAGACTTAAAAATTAGCAATATGCTCAAAAACCACTGCTTAGCTAAATCTATTGCAGACGCTAGCTGGTATCTATTCAGAATGTGGATTCACTATTTTGCTACCAAGTTTGGAAAACTAGCTGTTGCTATTCCCCCTCACTACACGAGTGCTGAGTGCAGCCAATGCAAACGAGTTGTCAGAAAGTCTCTGAGTGCTAGAACTCATGTTTGTGTTTGCGGCTGTAACCTGCACAGAGATACAAACGCGGCTATCAACATTTTGCTTAAAGCAAAATCTAGGGGAGGACATCCCCAAAGTAACGCTGGGGGAGTTGTAACCTCTACTCTACTTGGGGCAACCCTGGTTGAGCAAGTTGCGACTGTGAACCTAGAATCCCCGCACTTATAGGGCGGGGAGTGTCAATGCAATTAACTTGCTTTCTCATATATTTGTCAACAAAAACACTGTGCCGAAAAAACAAAAATTTCCTTATTTAGTTGGTTCCCGATGGACTTCTCACCAAAAAACTTGGGGGTGGCGGCACTTTCAAGTAGTCAACAGAAAAAACGAAGGTCAATGGGTTTTTGCGGAAATGGTGGCGGCTTGCGATCCAAATGTCCGTTTCTGGCTGAACGCCAAACAGCTCAAAGATCGATCGCTCTGGCAAGCTGGATGGCAGTCTACACAAGAATTAGAGGAATTAGAAGCGGTAGAGTAAAAGATAGCGTTTTGGGGGTAGAGTGAGTTAGAGATTGGTCATGGTAATCGCAAGAGGGTGAAGTAATGAAAAAAAAAGTTGTGTTCTTGGTGTGTTTGCTAATTAGTGCTGGATTGGGCGGTGCAGTTGTCGGAAAGTCGATCGCAATTCCAATTCGCTCTCTTCCCAATACTCTGTCTGCCGATATTCCAACTCCCGCAGCAGACTTGTCCGGCTTAGTCCTGACTTTACAAGACTTGCCCGCAGGTTTTACAGAAATGCCACCTGCGAGTCTCAAAAGAATGGGCACTGGTACGCCTGACTTTAAACCAGCAAGCGTGTTTGGCTATCAAAAGAGTGATGACCAGCAGTTTCAAATAGTCATGGGATTTACAACACAACTGCCCAACGCAATCGATCGATCTCAATTTGATGCAGGAGTCCGTGAAGAGAAAGTTGCACAAGAGTTCTCTAAAGGTTTAAACAGTAGCAACAAGGAATTTAATTTTGCTAATGCTACGCCTTTAAGTTTAGAAGATAAGATTGGCGATGTATCGAGTGGATGGAGAAGTCAAGGAAAAATACGAGGTTTACTCATCAATGTCGAACTCGTGCTGTTTCGGCGGGGAAAAATAGGAAGTTTTGTCGCAATTATCTATCTCGACGGCAAACAACCCACTATGACAAGTAGCTCGACCGCGCGGCAACTAGACAAGCGCATCATGGAACTGAAACCTGACTTAACTCAACCGCAATAAGAATGAAAAAAAAACTTGTGTTCTTGGTATGTTTGCTCATTAGTGCTGGATTGGCCAGTGCGCTTGGCAAAGAGTCGATCGCAATTCCAATTCGCTCTCTTCCCAATACTCTATCTGCGGATATTCCAACTCCCGCAGCGGACTTGCCCAACCTAGTCCTGACCTTACAAGACTTACCCGCAGGTTTTGTAGAGATGCCACTTCCGACCATGCAAAAACTGGTCAGCGGTCTCCAGACATTGAAACCAGCAAGTGTGTTTGGTTATAACAAAAACGACGACCAGCATTTTCAAATAATCCTAGGATTTACACAAAAACTGACCAACCAGATCGAGCGAGCTAAATTTGACGCAGATATGCGTGAAGATGTTTTTGCTAAAGAGTTCTCCAAAGGTTTAAACAGTAGTGGTAAGAATGAATATCAATTTACTAATCTTACTAATTTAACTTTAGAAGAAAAGATTGGGGAGGTATCGCGTGGGTGGACAAATCAAGGAAAAATACAAGGTGTGACGATGAATCTCGAAATCGCGGTATTTCGACGGGGAAAAATAGGAAGTTATCTGATGATTCTGTATGTTGATGGCAAGAAACCCGCTATAACAATGAGTTCAGTCGCGCGCCAACTTGACAAGCGGATCGTGGAACTGACCCCTGACTTAACTCAACCGCAATAAGCGGGTAATGCCAGCGTTCAACAGTTGACAGTTGACAGTTGACAGTTGACAGTTTGAGAGCGACCTCTACCTAGAAGGAAGAGGATTGAAGTAATGAATAGTCTGATTTTAATTTCTCCCGATCGGGGAGAGGCATTCAACCAATTCTTTCTGATAAAAAAATCAGCCTGATACCTGAGGGTGAGACTCAGATTGGTTGCCCTAACAAGATTCTTCGTTAAAAATAGCATAAAAACCTAATCTTTATGCTATTTTTAACGATGAGTGTTACCAGAAAATTTAGTCGATCGCACTTGTTGCTGCATCCAGAGATGATATCATGTCTGTTGAATTGCCCGCCATCAAATTTTGTCGTTTGGTTGGGGCAGGTTGATAGATATTATTGTGGATGTGAATCTGAGATTGTTAGTAAACCCGCCACAAGTATTATGGTTGATTGACCAGGCAAACTCTGGCCCAGAAACAAGAGATCGATCGCAATAATTGATACAAAAATACCTATGACTGCCGCTGTTTCCCTGCAAAATGCCTGCAAAATCTACAACAAAATTCCTGTTGTCAATAACCTTTCGTTCACGATTGAAGCCGGAGAAATGTTCGGTCTCCTGGGCCCCAACGGTGCCGGAAAATCGACGACAATTCGGATGCTGACTACGCTGACTAAACCCAGCAGCGGTCAAATTCAGGTAGCTGGATATGACGTGATGCGTCAAAGCTTGCAAGTTAAACAGTCCATCGGCGTTGTGCTGCAACAAACTAGCGTTGATAATGAGCTTTCTGTATGGGAAAATATGGAGTTTCACGGGCGGATGCACCACATCCCCAACCCGAAACGGCAACAGTTGATTAAACAGTGGTTGGGATATGTAGAATTAGCAGAAAGACGGGATGATTTAGTCAAAACTTTGTCGGGTGGAATGAAGCGGAGGTTGCAAATTGCCCGATCGCTTTTGCATGAACCGGAAATCTTATTTTTGGACGAACCGACTGTAGGGTTAGACCCGCAAACGCGGCGCAGGTTGTGGGAAATTATTCTAGATTTGAACAAGCAGGGGATGACTATGCTGTTGACGACGCATTATATGGATGAGGTAGAGTATTTGTGCGATCGCATCGGGATTATGGACGGCGGTAAGTTGATTCAATTGGGAACGCTAGCGCAACTGCGGCAAGAACACGGTCAAGGGTTGGTGATGAAGCAAATAGGCGATCGCTGGGACTACAAGTTTTTCCCGACTTTGGAAGAAGCGAATTTTTATCTGGATGCGAAAGAGGATAAGACTGGTATGATGGTTCGTCCTTCTAATTTAGAGGATATATTTGTAGAACTGACTGGCAGACAGTTAGATTGATTAATGTCTAATTGCTTTTTTCCGGTTCTCCTAGATAACTCCATCCTTCTCAATTCAACACTCACCGTCTCTATTTCTAATTACAAATTCCCCAATGACTCGTTTAGCCACAACAATAGAAGCCATACTTTATTTAAAAGGTCAGCCGGTGTCGCTGGTAGAGATTGCCGAGATTGCTAAGTGCGATCGATCCGAAGCCGAAGACGCGATTATCGAGCTCATGTCTGACTCTTCCCACCGCGACAGTGCCCTAGAAGTCGTCGAAACTCCGACAGGATACAGCCTGCAACTCAGAGACGAGTTTGCGAGTTTAATGCAAACTTTAATACCCCCAGAATTAGGTGTTGGGGCTTTGCGGACGCTGGCGGCGATCGCCCTCAAAGGTGGCATCACGCAGCCAGATTTAGTGAATTTGCGGGGTTCGGGGGCTTACCAACAAGTACAGGAACTGGTAGAAATGGGTTTTGTGCGGAAACGAAAGCCAACGGATGGGCGATCGTACTGGCTACAAGTTACCGAAAAATTTCACCGGTATTTTCAAGTAGACCAATTGCCCAAACAATTACAACTTGACTTTCAGGCAAATTTGTACCCAAGCAATGAGGAGTAGTTTGAAGTAGAATGTAGCAAGCCAGAAATTAAGAATCGCCAAATGGTTTTTCACCCTGACTTTGACCAAAACAATGCCCAACAAACCGCAGTCAATCCACTTCTGAAGTACCTCCAGCACCAATCCCCGGAGGTTCTAGCCCGCATCGCCAAGTCCGCCAGCCCAGAAATCAGAGAAATTATCTCTCATAACGTTCAAGGACTTGTCGGCGTCCTGCCTTCAGAGAATTTTAACGTCGAAATTACCACAGACCGCGAAAACTTAGCAGGTTTGCTAGCTTCAGCGATGATGACAGGCTATTTTCTGAGACAAATGGAGCAGAGGATGTACCTAGAAGAAAATTTAGCAAGCACGAGTTCGATTCAACCAAACCCTACCAAAGAAAAGTAACAAAGAGCGGCGGCTTGGGGAAGCCAGAAAGATGAAACTTGTTGACAAAATAAACATTCCTGGACGGACAGCGAATTAAGAAACCGGGTTTTTAATCCTGTATACCTGGCGATACACGGATGATTTGGGTAGCAAAACCCGGTTTTTGCGTCTAGGACTATCCAGCATCAGATTTGTTTTTCAACTCCACCGCTTGAACTTAGGAATGAGAATTAAATAACTTACAATTTTTATGGTTCTTGTGGGAAGGGCGTCCCGCCCTTCCAGAAAGGACGGGCGGGACGCCCATCCCACAAATATGTGTAAATTATTAAATTCGCGATCCTTAACCACCGGTGGGACTCCCCGATATGGGAAAAGCACCCGGACGTACTTTAATTTTCTGAACTTGACCGAAACGGTTAATTTCCACTTCGAGTTCTTTGCCCACAGCAGTGTTTTCCACCCGTTCTTGTACGTCCCCGGGAGTGTTGACCGCAATTCCGTCAATTTTTTGGATGACATCTCCAGCGCGCAAGTCGGCTTGTTTGGCAGGGGAATTTTCCACGACTCTCGTCACGGCTACGCCTCGATCGATCGTAATTTTATTATCGAGTTGTTTGTTGACTTCTGCCTTGGTGGCGGGAGTCAAGCTGAGCATTTGAATGCCGAGATAGGGATGTTCTGCTTTACCTTTGGCGAATAACTGATCTGACACTCGTTTGGCGGTTTCGATCGGAATTGCAAATCCCAAGCCTTGAGCGTCGGCGCGAATGGCGGTATTGATGCCAATTACTTCGCCTTGGTCATTCAGTAGCGGGCCGCCTGAATTACCGGGGTTGATGGCGGCGTCGGTTTGGATGAACCGCACTCGTTTGTCGGGGATGCCGACTTGGGAACTGGTTCTACCCGTGGCGCTAATAATGCCCACAGTCACGGTATTGTCGAGACCTAAAGGATTGCCGATCGCGATCGCCCACTGTCCGGGTACAATATTGTCCGATCGACCCAAAGTCACCTGCGGGAGTTCCTTGGCATTAATTTTCACAACAGCAACATCCGTCAGCGGATCGACGCCCTGCACTTTACCCTCAAACTCGCGGCCGTCTTTGAGCGTCACCTTCACAGTATCCGTCCCGGAGACAACGTGAGCATTAGTCACGATGCGGCCATCAGGAGTGAGAATAAACCCAGAACCCGTACCGCGCTTGACTCGTTCTTCCGGCTTGGGCAAATTGTCCCCAAAAAACCGGCGAAACAAAGGATTGTTGAAAGCTTCGGGGACTTGATTCGTTACCTTAGTCGAGGCGTCAATGCGTACGACAGCAGGGCCGATTTTTTCGGCTGCTTCAGCAATAAAATTGGGATTGCTGCGATCGACTGGGCGATTTTCCTGAACAGGAGGAGACACATAGGAGGGGATTTGCTGGCGCACCACGGGCAAAACTGATCCGGTTTCTGGATTGTTTGAGCCTTGTAGATAGCGATTCCCCAACCATCCGATGCCTCCCCCAACAGACAGCAAAGTGACATAAAGGGTCAACTGCTTAAAAGATAAACTCATATTTAACAACTCCCGCTGAATACCTCATCCCCGCAGACACGTTCGGCATTAAGCATTTTTGTCTTGGCGACGGGAAGGAAGCGGGGCGGGGCGTACCACTTCCTCAAGAACATAGCTGTTAGCAAGCAGGCACAACAGGGGCATCACGGGCAAAAATTGCCTGATTTGCCAAAAACGACAAAAACTAATAATTCTTCTCATCGTAACTTGGCTTAGCCTGGGATTTACAGTCTGGGGTACGGCTGGAGTTTTCAAATAAGCCTTTTCACTCGGCTAAAAAATTGTCAATTGTCCGAAATGAATACTTTTTTCTGTACGCAATGAGTTCTAAACGCCTATTTTGGGTCATTTCTGCACTGATTTGCTCGATCGCCCCTGTTGAAAAAACGGCGGCAAATCTTCCTCCCGGCGCACCTTTAGAAACCCCCAACCCCGCCCGCGATTGCCTGGGGGCGGCTTTGGCTCGATCGCGCCGCCACATCGCTCTCCAGGGCGAAACGGTAGAAAGTATAGCGCGACAGTACAATGTGCCAACAGCGGCGCTGATTGGGATAAATCCGATGTTGCGGGGAGGTCGAGTTAGTGCCGGAAGTGCGATCGTCATTCCTCCCTACGATGGCAGGCTCGTAGAAGTGCCTGCGGGCTGGAATTGGCAAAAATTGGCCCAAGTTTATCAAGTCCCCGCAGATTTGCTATTTGAGGCGAATGGGTGCAGGTCTTTGGGACAAACGGTGTTTGTGCCAAAGGTGAATAGGTCGATCGCACCTTCGGTAAATCCCGATGCAACATCGTTGGTGCAAGGCTTCCCGCTCCCCGCCCCAGCGGTGGAAGGTTTGCGTTTCGGGCGGCAGTGGCATCCGGTACGTCGTGAGTTTTTTTTCCACAGCGGCGTAGATTTTTTGGCGGCGGAGGGTACGCAGGTTTTGGCGGCGGGCGGAGGGACTGTCGCCTTTGCCGGGCCGCAGGGAGATTACGGGAATTTAGTTGTCGTGAACCATCAAGCGGGGAAGCAAACGCGCTACGCTCATGTAAGAGATATTGCGGTGAAAGTCGGTCAAAAAGTGCGATCGCCAGAAGTTTTGGGAAGTGTGGGGATGACGGGAAAACGGGATATTCCGCAATCTCACTTGCATTTTGAAGTTCGGTACAATTCGGGTTCGGGTTGGGTAGCTGAAGATCCGTTGGTTTATTTGCAAGCTACTCTTAAAAAATAGAATTGGTGGTTGAACACGCAATTCAACCACATATATTTTTTTTATGAGATAATTTACTCCCAGCCCTTGGCGAGATTTGAATTGCACCCCCTCACTTAATTAATGAGTTTACGACATTCCAGCCCATATATCGCTCATCTCAGAAGACTTGTTTCCGCATCTGATTGAAAAACGAGTTCTTCGCTGTAAGCTGTAGACAACAAGCAGACTCAACGAGCGAAAAATGAGCGAAAAATGAGCGAAAAATCTAAATCAGTCACCGTTAGCACCTGGGGAGACTACCTAATTGGCTATGAGCGGGTTCTGGATTATCTGAAGGAGGCACAAAAAGAAAGCCCCAAAGTGGTAGCGTTGAAGAAAGATAGCAAAGCTAAGGGGTCTTACATCACCCTCCAATTCAAACTGGGTGACAAACCATTCAACAAGTCCTGTGGGTGCAATCTGACGATGCAGGGTGTCTCCGACGCTCTGAAGAAAGCGCATCTAGTCGCTACCGCGCTAGAATCACTTTCTAGCGAGACAGAGTTCTGGAGTTGGTACGACGATGTAATCTTAGGAAAGAACGTCGTCAGGAATGACCTAATAACGTTTGGTGAGGCGATCGCAAAAGTAGAAGCCGGATACTGGGACGGATACACTAAAAAGCGTCAGAAGCGAGACAAAGAAAATGCTTCGCATCTATCTATCTGGTATGACGCATACGGGCAATATTACAAGCTGCTACCGCAAGATACAATAGTAAACCTCACCGACGTAATGTCAGTTATTAACAGCAAGAAAACAGGTAGTAAAACTCGTCAGACCTGTTTGTCCGTGATGAAAAAACTTGCCGAAACTATTGGCGACTCTCGACTGCGTGAGGAGTTAAGCAATATTGACGGCAAGCAAACCATTTATCGTGATGACTTGCAAGCTGTATCAATTGAGGATTTCTTGCAACTACGCAACGACGTACTAAATATTCCCGCCAATGACAAGCGATACCATTTAGAATCTCGAAAAGCTTGGTTATGGGTGTTCTCAATGCAGATAGTGTACGGTCTGCGAGTGCATGAAGTGTTTGCCATTCAGAACGTAAACCAACCGTTTAAAACCAAAGATGGTGCTACTATCCCCGCATTGAGTGACCCTATAAACACAAAAATGATTGCCGTAGTAGGGGATAAAACTGCACTGAATACCACAACCAAAACAGGCTACCGCTTGACTATTCCGTTGTTACCCCCTACTCACGCTAACTTGATAGAGCAACTAGAAATCAAGTCAGCCAAACTGCCGGAACTCAACCTGGTTTCAACTAACCCTAATACAATAGTCGGAAAATACAACAAATCGGCTCGTGACCGCTTAGAAAGTTGGAGCAAGTTTACCCAGACTCACGCATTACGACACCTGAGTAATCTTAATGGAATGATGAGCGGGATAAGTCTTGAAACTCGCGCTATGAGCTTAGGTCATAGCCCAACAATGAATGACACAGTTTATAAAAGACGACAGACTACCCAGACCACTATTGACTTACTAACCAAGTCAGACAACCAAGCTATTCCACTAAACTCTGCTATCAAGGTGCTTAAACAACTAGGGGCTGACGCTAAAATGATTGCTTATACGGCTAGCATCTACAGCGTCAGCCCTGACAAAATCACCGAACTGTTAACCGACATCTAACCTCTACATCGGCTATTGGGCGCTATGAAATAAAAAACCCTAGGGGCAACCTACGAAGACGGGATTTGACACTCCCCAACCTAAAGGTGTGGGGATTCTTAATTCATCGACTGACCTTTAAGCGCCATGTCCTTGCGGCAGTTCTTAAACCTTTCAACCGTACAATAGTACAAATTGACGAGCCTAACTCACAGCAACCCCAGAGGGTCTATCTCCAAAAGCGTACTAGGATACAAGCCTAGAGTTTGGGTATGCCCTACCCTACTTAACAAATCAAGAAAGTTCTTTGTTTTTACTGGTAAAAAGGATGCGTTGACCCTTTAGCTGTTTTAAGAGTTTTCGCTGCTCTGCGTCCCCCGGTTTATACCTAAAAGTGTGTCTTAACTGTTTCACGATGGTAAAGGAGTTTAACCTTGACTATTATAGTATACTATACTTCTTTCTAGTTTACGCAATTTTTTAGGAATAGATCCTAGAAATTAAAGCTGTCCTAAAAGGACGGGGTTTTCAACCCAGTTTTCTGATAAATCTTAACATTAGGGGCAGTTATGCTTTTTTTTGTTAAACTGATAAACAAAATTATCGAAAAACGTTAATCGGGATTAGCTGATATTCTAAAAATGTCAAGGCATAAGTCTTAGAAAGCCAAGCCCGTAATGAGATTTGAACTCATGACTTCCTCCTTACCAAGGAGGTACTCTACCACTGAGTTATACGGGCGTAAAAAATTAAAAACTTCCCATTAAAAAATTTAATTGTTGATTTTTAACTTTTATGTGAATTGTGGTGGGCCGGGCTGGATTTGAACCAGCGTAGGCGTAGCCAGCGGATTTACAGTCCGCCCCCATTAACCGCTCGGGCACCGACCCATTTGTACCCACAGTTAAACATCCTAGCAGATTCTTCTTTTTTTGCAACATGACATTTAAAACTCTAATCATTCAAGACTGAACACATAAGTCATGTCGCGTCCGATCGATTACCATAACAAAAACAGTTCGCGCCTGTAAGTCCTCCGCCGGAAAGCGGACTGAAGTCCGCACTACGAACGGAAAGCGGACTGAAGTCCGCACTACGAACGGAAAGCGGACTGAAGTCCGCACTACGAACCTTACAAGAAACAGGTTACAAGGAATATTTTGCTAAAAAACAGGTTTCTGGCCACCTGTGTGTCTAGGATTCTTATAGCACCGGAAGTCTGGGTTCAGTGGGAATTCCTAATTTACTAATTCGCCAGTTTCTTGCAGGGAGTGCAGGCGGCGGTAAATGCCTTTTTGGTTCAAGAGTTCGTCGTGGCTGCCAACTTCGACGATTTTACCGCCGTCGAGTACGACGATCGCATCGGCTTCGCGAATTGTACTCAGGCGGTGGGCGATAATTATGGTGGTGCGCGTACCCAAGATGTTCTGCATGGCTAGCTGGATCGATCGCTCCGACTCATAATCCAAACTAGAAGTAGCTTCGTCAAAGATTAACACGTCCGGCTCCACCAACAGTGCCCTAGCAATGCCCAACCGCTGCCGCTGACCGCCAGATAACCGCATTCCCCGTTCCCCGACAACGGTATAGTAACCTTGGGGCAACAAGTTCACAAACTCATCAACTCTGGCGATGCGACAAGCTTCCTCAACTTGCGCGAAAGTTGCTTTCGGGTTGCCGTATGTCAAATTATCCAGCAAAGTGCCATTAAAAACGTCTACTTCTTGGTGGACAATGGCTAAACGCTTGCGGTAGCCAGTGACATTTAAACTGGAAATATCCTCGCCGTCGATCAGAATGCGGCCGGAGTTAGGCTCAAAATATCGAAACAGCAGTTTCACTAATGTTGATTTCCCGGAACCCGATCGCCCGACTAATGCTATGGTTTGACGGGGATGAATCAATAAATTGATATCCTGCAAAACTGGCTTTTCGCGATCGTACCCGAATGTCAGCCCGCAAAACTCAATTTTCCCGCTAAATCTATAAGACGAAGCAGATACAGCATTTTCAGTTGCTAAATTCACCGCATCAATACCGTCTGGTAACTGCATAAACTCGTGGAAGCGGATCATTGAAGAATAGCGGCGGGCAAATAATTCGGCGATAATACTAATCGGGCGCAGTTGCGAATAGGCCATACTTGCCAAGGTGTAAACCGTAACAAAATATCCCAGAGATATTTTACCTGCGACTGTTGCTGCTAGACTAAAACCGAGAACTGAAAACAGGCAAAGCTGGACGATTGCTTGTCGGTATGTCCCCAGGATGACGTATCCTTTGTGAATGCGTTGAATTACAACTTTCAACTCGCGATCGAGTCTGGTTGTTTGCTTTTTTAGTTCGTTTGTTTCAGTGGCAAAAGCTTTGACTGTTTTGATGTTTGTAATAATTTCTGAGTTGCGACTTTCGGTATCTTCGATGTATTCATCCAGAATTTCTTCGCGCCGAGTCAGCCCTTGGAGGCCTTTGAGGGTGAAACTGAGGATAAATACGAAGGAAATTGAAATTAATAAGCCGATGCGCCATTCAATTAACCAAATAACTGCAAAGATGCCGATTAAGCGGACGACTTCTGGGATGAATTCAGCGGCAATTTCTGGGTATGTCCAAGTATGGTTGGCGATGCCTTTGGCGATGCGACTGGAAATCCGACCGGCGTTGTTTTCGTCGTAGAATTCTAAGGGTAAGGTGAGCATTTTGCCGATCGCTCCTTTCATCCAATCCCGCCTTGCTCTCAAGGGTACTACCCAATGGAACCAATTTCCCATCCAAAGTTCTATGGGTGCTTTGACGACTGTTACCACAAAAATCAAGCCCAGCAAGACGGATAGCGATAATATCTTGCTGGGTGACTGTTGGGTCAGTGAGGCGATCGCTGCGATCGATTTTTGCGTTATTATGTCTGGAGGTCGATCGGACAATACATTTAAGAGTTGCCCAATCGCGTATGGTACAGCTAAATCGGCGATCGCAAACAGGCTGGATGCACCGATGCTGAGAACTGAGATTTGACTGTAGCGGGTGTAGTATTTAAGGATGTCCCGAAAACTTGCCATAAATTTTTGTTGCGATACAACCCTTGCAAACACTTGAGTCTGATAACTGCGCGCGATGGCGCTTGAATTACAAGTATACTACAAAAGTAATTATTCGGGGAAATCGATCGGGAAAATCTGAAGCAGCTCAGCTCGTTTAGGAGTGCGATCGCAGATTTGGGATAAATATTATGGGGAAGGGGCGATCGAATGAAGCAGATCGATCGCCAGCGATGATATTTTAAGCGTTGATACAGGAACAGAAAACCACGGACTAACGCAGATTAACGCAGATAGTTTCAAGAAGAGCGATCGAATTAATCCAATGCTGAACTTAGTTGGAGTGTCGCAGAAGTCCTTGTACTGGTACTTTTGGGCAGTAATTGATTGAGGGCGCCACACAAGTATTTTTTCACGGTATCCCTGCTTGCACCCACCCCAC
The DNA here is from genome assembly GCF_020738785.1 of Microcoleus sp. PH2017_05_CCC_O_A. NCBI lineage: Bacteria > Bacillati > Cyanobacteriota > Cyanophyceae > Oscillatoriales > Microcoleaceae > Microcoleus > Microcoleus sp. PH2017_05_CCC_O_A. The sequence continues at coordinate 42,401 of NZ_JAEQCB010000047.1, forward strand.
TCGGAATGGTAAAGATCATCTCTACATTTAACAGGTTGCCATCCTGTGAGGCAAATACATCGATCGGCAAAGCACGCTGAAATGCGGTTGCGGGATTTTCCGCTTTCATGGTACCCATTTGAAAAAGTCTCCCTTTTTTTGGAAGCTTTCCTCGCAGGTGGTAGCAAAAGCAGGGGTGGCTAAACACAGAAGAGCTACGGTTAAGACAGTCGATCGCATATTAACTAAGTTACGAGTTTGAAACCGTTATCAAGACCAGGATAAGCACCGTACAACTGTTTGGCAAGTGCTATCTGAGGGCAAAAAAATACAGAAGACAGAATTTGCTTAAATTCTGTCTTCTGACAAAAGCTTTCTAATTTTTAGGTTTGAGCAGTCTGTTAGCTGAAGGCGTAGGCTGATTGCAGCGCCCACCAGATTAAGACGGCGATGCCTCCAGCAATGACGATCGCTGAAATGGCGATCGCGATCGGGCTGTCAGCTCCCTTGAACTTCATGATTCCGCGATTTAAGTCTGACATGAGCAGTGTTCTCCCACAATTGCAGCTTGATTGTAGCTTTGCCCTCGGCGGATCGCGGTCAAAAGCACTGCAATTACTGATTTTTTTAACAATCTGCTTGCTGCAATTTCAGGCGGGGTGAGGCATTCGGGTGCGCCCCAGCGAGTTTATGAAAAAAACTTACAAAAAACACTTGACAAATTCCGAGCAGTGAGGCAATATTATTAATACCGCAGCAAATGCGGGTGTAGCTCAGTGGTAGAGCGTCACCTTGCCAAGGTGAATGTCGCGCGTTCGAATCGCGTCACCCGCTTTTAAAAATCAAGAAAACCAGGAAGACTAAGCCGGAAAGTATAGCGAGAAGATATCGCATATACTCCTAACGGTTGTTGAAAACACCTAAGTTAGTGGTAAAATTGATTGGATAACTGGCAAGTCACAATAGCCGATCGGGCGGGCGATCGGAACAGGCAGTTAAAAGCCTCGACTGGGGAGAATTGACCGGGAAGCGAGACTCAAGCTCCTGACTTTAGGTATGGGGAAATTCGATAGCGGTTTCAACCGTCTTGAAGATTTCTTTAGGTATTTTTTACAGAGTTAATCAAAAGTTGATGTTATCATCAAAAATATCGAGTAAGAATAACCACCTGCGTGTTGAAACATCCTGAGTTGGGAGCAATCCCTGCAACGGGCATATTCGGCCCATATCCGAAACAGCTCTCATTGCGAATAATGGCAGGATGTTGAGCCTACCGTACCTGTTGGCTAGTGATGGCAGGACGAAATAAAAAAAAACAAAAGTATACGGAATGTTTGAAGAAATTCAAACTGAGTTAGTAGCGGTGGCTTGATAACGCCGAAGACAAGCCCGACTTTGGACTATTCAAGAATCCCCGTCTATGACTCGGGTTCGGGAGTATCAAAAGTTTGATTAAATGGATATGTTAACGATTATTTTTGCAAAAACGCTTTTTTTATCCGATCGCTCGTGCCATCTCAAAAAGCTCCCAAAATTGACTTAAACGATGAGTACCCGTGCCCTTGCCGGCGCCGCGGCCGTCTCGTACCCATAACGCTGACAGAAGCCTTTGGCTGCAACCGCTGTCAGCAAATATTTGTATTGGAGGAAAACGGACACGTCATCGAGCAACTATCAACGAACTATCCTTACAAGCAGGCTTGGCGGTGGACGGGGCACCAGTGGCACAGGGCACATCCGGGTTTGAAGGCGCACTACTTGCCGCTGGCCCTGGGGATGATTTTGGTGCCGCTATTGATTTGGTTGCCCCTGGCGCTGCACTCTCCGGGCCCGAATATTATTCTGTGGGCAATGGTCGCTGTGCTGTTAGCAATGCTGCCGGCGCTAATGGTATGGCTGGCTTACAGGCGTTAGTTAAATGATAATAGAGGATTTTAGTCATTCATCAGAGGGGGCCAATGTCGCCCGCCGCGCTTATCAGGCTTCTTTGGAATTGGCGGCAACCAAAAGTACGGATCGCGCTGCCGCTTTGCAGGCAATGGCGATCGCACTCAAACGCCGACAAAATGACATTTTAGAAGCCAATACTCTGGATTTAGAAGCGAGTCGCGACATGGCGATTCCCGACTTGATTGTGGACTGGCTGAAGCTGACGCCGGAACGGATCAAGACAACTGTCCAAATTTTGCAACGCTTGGGGGAAATGCCAGATCCAATTGGCAGGGTGATCAATGCTTCTTATCAAGTCGATCGCTGTCAGGTGTACTGTCAATCGTTGCCGCTGGGGGCGATCGCGCTCATTTACGAGGCGTTTCCCGAGTTGGGGGCGATCGCGGCCGGTTTGTGTCTCAAAAGCGCTAACAGCTTGATTCTCAAAGGTGGCAGCGAAAGCTGGCAAACTAATGCTGTAATTGGAGAAGCTTTGGTTTCGGCGATCGATGAGGTCGGTTTGCCGTCAGGATGTTTGCAGGTATTGCCACCGGATCGGGGCGCTTCGATCCGCGATTTGGTCACTCAAGACCAATATCTCAATTTAATTATTCCCTACGGCAGGCCGAGTTTGGTACAGCAAGTGGTGAGGCTTTGTACAGCACCGGTGTTGCGATCGGCAATGGGCAATTGTTACCTTTATTGGTCGCCGACTGGTAGCTTGGAGATGGCAAGGTGGATGATTTTGGACAGCCATCAAAGTGTGCCCGATCCGGTAAACGCGATCGAGAAAGTATTGATCGATCGCAACCAAAAGCATTCTTCCTTAGTCAGGCTGTGGAACAGTTTAAAAGAAAAAGGCTTTCAAATTACCGCAGATGCGGATCTTGTCGCAGATTTCCCAGACTTGAAGCTGGCGGAACCCTACGAGTGGACTCAACCGTATTTAAACAAAACCATCGCGTTTAAAGTTGTTGATAGTTTGGAAATTGCGATCGGCTGGATTAACCGCTACAGCAGCGGCCACGCTGACGCGATCGCCACTGAATCTTATTTAGAAAGCCGCCAATTTGCTCTGGATGTTAACAGCGCCTCAACTTTTATTAATGCCTCGCCTCGGTTTTGGCGCTATCAAAATCGGGGAGATGCAATTTTTCTGGGAATGTCCAACCAAAAAGGCTATCGTCGGGGATTGATAGGGCTAGATACGCTGACAACAATTAAAGAAATTGTTCAAGGTAACGGAGAATTTTAACTGAGTTATCTTTGGCAGTTTTCCTGTTGAATTTATACCAATTATAGCCGTTATCAAAAAGATGAGGTATGAATGATATAGCCTTTATCAAAAAGGTGAGGTATGACTGACAGGTTATATAACCACTGAAATTAAGAGGGCCTTCTTCCCAACAACATCCGCGAATCTTTCGCTTGATCCGCTATAGCTTACATAACCGCTTAAACGTATAGGGCCTTCTTCCCAACAACGTACCCATCTTTCGCTTGATCCGCTATATACAAAATATTGCTACTACCGAAATTAGAGCATCTCATCTTTATGCCAATGGCACAGTATGGTTTCGAGCCGGAGTTATGCAAATGACAGATAATTTATCGACAATCAATAATAATTGATATCAATATTTTTTTAAATAGGTATTAATTTAAGTATATATAGCCCAATACGGTTTACTTAAGATTGTCCGAAGATAGGAACGTTAGCTTTTGCGATCTTTTATGAAAGCAATCTCCGTATCTATTTTTCAGAGGATTTTACCCCAGGGCGCTATATCAGTAAACCGTATTGGTATATAGCCTTTCTCATAAATATGAGGTACTCATGGGCATTGGCCGAAGCGAAGCGGAGATATTGGGCAGTTTTTTACACCAAATATGATTTTAAAATTGTCTATATCGCACATATAAACATCATCACAAAATGATTTAATGAAACCAATTTATCGGCAAATATGATATACTAATAAATGTCAAAAAAACAATCTGACTAACATTTTGGTGTGATTAGCAAACAATGAATTCAGAAAAAATGCTCATTTCTTTAGACGAGACTGTCGATCGCGAAACGCTAATTCACCAATCGGCTTATGTTAAAAAATTGCGTCCGCTGCTGCCACCAAATGCTTTTGAACCAGATCCTAGCAAATTAACAATCCTGTTAATCAATCTGGGAATTTTATTGCTGGGATGGGGAATTGCTGACTACCTCGATCGCTGGCCTGTCTACCTTTTAGGGCTTTACTTGCCTTTGGCTGCGATTATGGGCAATAGTATCATAGTTTTGCTATTTAGCTCCCACGATCTGATGCACGGCAGCGTTCAGAAAAAATCCCGGCTGACTTATTCGATCGCCTTTTTAGGCCTAAGTATGCTATTGATGCCACCTACTCAGTGGAAATCGCTGCACAACCTCGTACACCATAGTACCACCAATTCCTTAGCAGACCCCGATCGCAATTACCTGTTCCAGCAACCGGATACTTGGGGAAAATGGATTCAAAATCTATTTGTACCGTCGGTGGAAGTCAGTCCCCTGTGGTTCATTGTAGGCATGGCTGGATCGTGGTTGGTGCACAATTTCCGCAACGTGTCATCGGTATTGTTATTCAACGATAAATCTGTGGATTACGTGCCCGCTGCGTTTACCGTTAGTCCGAAAGATCGATTGACGATCGCCTTGGAATCTCTCGGAATCTTGGGAATCCATCTAGGGATCTTGTTTTACCTAGACTTTAACCCGATTAAAGTTGCTCTTGCCTACATTTTGCCGATCGCACTGGGTCACGCAGGCACAATGTTTTACATCTATACCAACCACATGGGTTGCCGGATGACCAACATTAATGACCCGCTGATCAATACTACTTCCCTGCGGGTTCCTAAAATATTTGACCTGCTGCACTTAAATTTCTCTTACCATACAGAACACCACATTTTCCCTAGCATTAACTCCAACTATTACCCGATGGTGCAAGAGTTGTTAAACGTTCACTATCCCAATCGAATGAATTTAATCGATGCTGGGGAAGCTTGGCGGTTGCTGATGGAAACGCCCCGGCATTATAAAGATGAAGTCACCTTCACTGATTCGTTGGGAAAAATGTCGGTAAATAGCAGTATTATCGAAGAATATAAGCGCTAATTTAACGATGTCAAAAATCCGTAGGTATGCAGTGCACACCTACGGATTTTAGATAGTTATATGATGTCGGAAAATTGAGCTTATAGTGAAAAATTACTGAATTTTAGCAGCGGTTTTTCACGCGAATTAGGTATTAGATACTGATGCTATTGATCACTAAAGAAGGTTTGAGAGCAATATATGGCACTAATCGCTTTTTATTGTTCAGATCTATCTTCTGTTCTGCCACATTCAAATCTTGCTGGAACTGTCTGACTAACTGTTGGATCGGAGTACCTTCAAAAACTTCGTCGAAGGTGGCACGATAGAGTTCTCGGAAAGATTTATCATAATAACCCAAACGATCGTATTTATAAGCTGACAGAGTAAACAAAATTTGCAGTTGTTCGGCAGTTTTTTTGTAGGGCGGAAGCAACTGTAAAATTTTCATTTCCGTAATTACTTCGGGAGTCTCTGACTTGTTAATCGCCGGAATATCGCGGTAGGCAGCCAAAGGCATATTGGCAGCAAAACTCATGTATTGATGCTGGGTATAATTCACAGCAGAATGCTGCGGCCCGCAGGTAAAAATCACTGTTGTGACAATATCAATCAATTGTTCAACATCCTCAATGCGCTGTGGCATTCCTTTGACTTTACCCCCTTTCTCCGATGATAATTCTTGGGCCCAGCGTTGCAGTTCGGTATCATCGGTAAGTTTCTGCTTTGTCGGGTAAAAGTATTTGAGATAGCCGGAGACAAAGGTTTTAATCGCGTTCCACAGCAGCAATCCATCATCTCGGTAAGGGTAGTGAGGTAGTTGAGTTGTGTTGTCCATTCCGCGATTTTTGAGTTCGGTTGGGAAGGCAAATTGATCCAGACTCCAGTTAGTGCAGGCTTCTCTACCTATCTCTATTGTCTCTGGCAAGGTTCCTGCCAGCAACTCATCGACGGGACCTCCAGGGGCGATCAACTGGTTGCGTGCGAGATTGTTGTTGGTCAACATGAAGCGAAAGTGGGGTTTGAGCAATAAGCTGAGGGGATGATTTTCAGCTAACTGTCGCGCTGTGACGATCGCAATTGGTTCCATAACTAGATGGGTTCGACCTAAATGCGAACTCATTTCGTGGTGATTGGCATCTGCTACTTGCACGCAGAGTTTGGCAAATAACCAATTGAGTGGCGGATCAGACGGCGTGTAGACACGGCTGCCCGGTTTGGGGTCTAGTTGGATCGCAATGGGTACCAGTTCACCGCGATCGCGCACTCCAGTCCACCGCCAAGCGAAGAAAGCACGAGGTTTCGGCAAGTATTTCCTGCCCTTTTCGTAGGTGCCTCCCTGAATTCGAGAAGGTGCGCGATAGTTTGGATCTGTACCTGTGTAGTCGGCAATGTAAATACTTTTTTCCCGTAACAGTCTGGACAGTTCCAATAATGGCTGCTTGCTGTCCAGTTTTGTGATGATTTCTGCCCGAGGATCGGTGGCACTTAAGAGACGAAGTACCATCGGATTTGCCCCAGACAACCGCTGTTCGGCAAAAGAGCGATCGGTTTGGTAAGCCTTGGCAACTTGAGGCAACCGCAGTACGGGAAAGAAGTCTTCATAATCTTGGAGTTCGTCGAGAGGATCTAGAAAAGATCTCGCCTTAACTGCCAACATATTTACAGCAAGTTCAGAGGTTGCTATTATGCGTTCTCCAATATAATCGCTTGAAAAATTCTCATTCGCTGGCACAGTTTTCAATAATGCCAAAGGTGATAAACTGTTATAGTCAAATTGGTAAGCTTGTTGCTCGCGACTTAAGAAATCGCTGCGCTTTTGTTTATTCGCATCGTCTTGGGGAAGGGAAGGTTTCATGATTTTCACCATTTATCAAATTTTACCCTTGTTTTTTAGTAACATATAGGTAAAAATTACCATAAAACGAGGATGGGATGAACTAAGTTTTGTGACGGTCTAAGAGACCTTGATACAATCATAGTTCGCAGATAGGTAATGGCGATCCGGACAGTTTCGGCTTATGTTGCTTTTATCATTCGCAGATCTCCAAGCACGGGGATTTGGGGATGCTCAGTCAAGCTTCATCCCGCACTCAAATCCATAGACCAAAGCGAAAGTTATCCTAATTCAAATAATCTCTGCAACAGTAGGTTTGGTTTTTCTTCAGGATATGATAATTTTTATTGCTGCTAAAGCTGATATGATGAACATGATTGTTCGACCAAATGTATGAAGTCTTCGAGTTTAAGCAAGGTTAATATTTCAACGCGGTTTCTGTCTCACGAATTAGCCGAACCGTTGAAACAAGCGCTACAGGATAAAACCCTTGTACCCGAGGAAGCAGCGACATTACTAGCAGCAGACGAACAGCGCGCCATTCCTGCTATTAGCAAAAATGCAGCGTTGATCCAGGAAATTCAACATCGGGTGCAGGGGTTGCCATCTTTCCATTCCCTGCTACAGGGCGATAGCCGAAACTTGACACATATTCCCGATGAAAGCGTGCATCTGGTAGTCACATCACCCCCGTACTGGAATTTAAAAGAATATCTTAAAAACCCAAACCAGCTTGGGGAAATAGCAGACTACGAACAGTTTTTGCAAGAGCTCGATCGAGTATGGGAGCAAATATGGCGCGTTTTAGTCCCCGGCGGACGGCTGGTGATTGTGGTGGGCGATGTCTGTGTTGCGCGCCGGCGTTTTGGCAGACACATGGTATTTCCCCTGCACGCCAGCATTCAGGAAAACTGCCGCCATCTGGGATTTGATAACCTCGCACCGATTATCTGGTACAAAATCGCCAATGCTTCCCTAGAATCAGCAGGAAATGGCACCAGTTTTCTCGGTAAACCCTACGAGCCCGGAGGTGTCATCAAAAATGACATCGAATTTATCCTAATGCAGCGCAAACCGGGTGGCTACCGCAGTCCCAGCCTGACAGCACGGGTATTGTCCGTAATACCGGAAACTCTGCACCGGCAGTGGTTTCAACAAATTTGGCAGGATATCAAAGGCGCTTCCACCAAGCAACACCCCGCCCCGTATCCTTTGGAACTAGCAGAAAGGCTGGTGCGGATGTTTTCGTTTGCGGGGGACACGGTACTTGACCCGTTTATGGGGACGGGCACAACTTGCGTCGCCGCGGCCAACTGGGGACGCAACAGTATTGGGGTAGATGTTGAGCCAAATTACCATCAAATGGCGCTGAAACGGATGCAAGAAACCTATGGCTTGCGCGTAGTCTATGAGGGATTGATGGCGGAGGTTGTCGAATGACCGGACAGTCGCCCATCATCCCCAATGATGTGTTCCGGGAAGCGGTGCAGGGCTTCTGGGATACCCGAATTGCTCAAGCACAAGCCCAGGTGCTAGCAGGCAAAGTAGATCGAGGCGATCGTAGCGCGGTGACAGGAGGCAAACAGATGGACGGTTTCATCCTCACCCTGACGAATTTCCTGCTGGCTGCGGGTGTTCCCCAAAACCACATCCACGTTAAGAAAAGCCTAACTGTCATACCGGGCTTTTTTCGGCCGACGAAGATGTATGATTTTCTAGTTTTAGACCCAGAAAAGCGGCAACTCAAGGTAGTCATCGAGTTGAAAAGTCAGGTTGGCAGCTTTGGCAATAACTTCAACAACCGCACAGAAGAAGCAATGGGGGCGGCTCTCGACATCTGGACAGCTTACCGGGAAGGAGTGTTTGGCGAAGCACCTGCGCCACCGTGGTTAGGATATCTGTTTGTTTTAGAAGACAGTCCGGCCTCGCGCGCATCGGTGCAGGTTGCCGAACCGCATTTCGCGGTTTTGCCGGAGTTTAGAGGAGCAAGCTATGCTCAACGCTACGAACTTTTTTGTCAGAAGATGGTGCGGGAAAGGCATTTCACGGCTGCTTGTTTTTTAGTGACAAATCGCGAACAGGCTGCACAAAATCCCAACTATACGGAGCGATGTTCAGACTTGTCGGCTGCCAATTTTTTGCAGCAGCTTATTCGGCACGCGCTCTAGAGTAGTTAACAGATTTTGCATTACTGAACTTGAGTATGAATATACATTTTTTAGTCTTTGCCGAAAACAGATTTTTTGCGCCTTTGAGTCTTTCTGTAGAAGTTAATTCATATCATTTCCGGTCGATTACCTTAACAAAAATGGTTGGTAGTGCGGACTTCAGTCCGCATTTTAAGAGCGGACTGAAGTCCGCACTACGAACCTTGTTTATTGCGCTACCGGACATGATGTTAATCAGCAATCGCGCATTGTCAAATTTTACAGTTTATTCTTCGTCTTCACCCGCATATAGAGCTCTTCCATCGCCTCAATAAACGAACCATCTTTCTGCCAAAACGACGGAAAATCTCCCTGCTTTTTCACCACGATCGCACTTACGCCACTTTGCACCCCCACATCAATCGTCTGCGGCAACCGCTTCGCACCGTGCCAAAACTCTCTCAGGCTGACAGTTTGCGCTTCATTGGCGATCGCCTGCGTGTAATAGGAATCCACCGCCACAGGGGCCGCTGCATCCGCCGTCAACTCGGCAGAAAGCGCCAAGCCCAAAGGCGTTTTTGCCAATTCGCGGTGCAGCACTTCCTTAGAAAGTCCGCGTAATTCAAACAGCAAAAATGGATCTTTGTCCAATTCGGCCGCCACCAGATAATAGACTCCGGCAATATGTTTGCAGGGATTGCTATAGTCTGGGCAAGAGCAAGTGGTTTTAAAGTCCTCACGGCTGCTGGGTAACAGGTGCAATCCGAGGGGTGAGAAAGCGTTTTCAATGTTGTCGGGCATTTCGTTGAGCAGCAAGCGGGAAATGAAGCTGGCTTTTGATGCCATTTGGGCGATCGCCAATTTCCACTTTTCCTGACTAATCGGCTCAAACTCAATTTTAGTTTTGTACAGCGGCTCCTTATAAACCCCAAAATAAGGATTAACCGA
>NZ_JAEQCB010000321.1:0-1295 GCF_020738785.1 Microcoleus sp. PH2017_05_CCC_O_A
TGGGAAAAACTATTTGACCCTACCCTTGCTAAATATGGTATAGGCGGGGGCAAATATGCCAAGCTAGCTGATGTACTTCAGATGCCAGGTGCACAGGCTGCAACACCCGAGATTACCGTAGGTGAGATGTGGGAAGCGTACCTTCAGTGGAAAGAAACAACCATTGAAGAGACTACGTTTAAAGTAACTTTCCAGACACAGTTTTCAAACATTATTTACGGTAAAATATGGAACAACCAAACTAAGCAACACGTCCAATCCGACCAGAGTATTAGCGACATACGCTTAAGCGATGGACAGAATGTGATGTTTGCAATCACAAATACCACAATAAACAGAAAGACTTACTTTATCAATGAGTTGCGACTAGCTTTCGAGTATTGCAAATCAAAAGGTATGCTAGTCAATCCCACAACCGAAAACCCTTTTGTCAGCGATAAATTCAGCGCACCTGCTATCACAACTCAGCAAAAGTACGCATCCAAAATAGTAAATGGGGAAGAGAAACAATGGCACGAGGTGACGGACGAAAAAGCGCTAGAAGAGGATAGACGCGCATTTACCAAGATAGAGTGCGACATCATTATCAAGGCTTTTTATGGGTCTAACAAGTCTCATTTTGCAGCCTTGGTCGAATTCTATTTTCTAACAGGATGTCGCACATCAGAAGCGTTAGCCCTCTGTTGGCATGATATAGATTTTGAAAGAAATCTAATTCGTTTTAATAAATCATTAGGTGCTTCCACCCACAAAATAAAAGAGACCAAAACGGGCGAGGCAAGACTATTCTATTTCAGTGACAATTCTCGATTGAGAGAGTTGCTGATCCAACTAAAAGGCGAGAGCTTAAGCAATCTTTGCTTTCCGAACAAAAAAGGTAAATACATTCCAATCACCTCTCTACAAGAGGCATGGCGGGGATTCAAAAAAACTAGAGCCCTAGCTGATGGTACAGAAAAAACTTACTACTACCCCGGTGTAGTCACTCAGTTAGTTGAGGAAGGCGTCATAGGAGGGTACTTACCGCAATATCACACCCGCCATACCTACATCACCCTTACTGCTCACGCTAACGCCCACAATAACAATGCGCTATTACATATAGCAACCGCCTGCGGTAATAGCGTAGATGTGATACTGAGGCATTATCTTGGGGTAAGCGAATCAATACAGATAGTTGAGGCAATGTAACCCCCTACCCCCTTTAATCAGGGGGTATTTTTTTGACTATTTTCCTGTACCTACTGTCATTTTACAAAGTAGGGCGCTAAAGTAGGAGCCTACTTTAATACAAC
>NZ_JAEQCB010000322.1:0-1294 GCF_020738785.1 Microcoleus sp. PH2017_05_CCC_O_A
TTATCAAAAAATTGGGTTTAAAACCCCGTCCTTAAGGACGGCTTTAATTTTTTGGTAAATTTTACTGAGCCTGTTAGAATGGAATAGTAAAACAAACGACAAACAATGAAAGCAAGATTCCAATACAGATTCTATCCTACCACTCAACAACGCCAAAGTTTAGCGCAGTTGTTTGGTTGTGTGAGAGTTGTTTGGAATGATGCCTTAACTCAAAGCAAGTCAGGAAAATATCCCGGCTATAACACTCTATCCAAGTCTCTAGCTCTATCTAAAAAGACAGAAGAGAGAGCATGGTTAAAAGATGTGTCATCCGTGCCATTGCAGCAATCCCTCAAACAATTAGATGTTGCTTACAAAAACTATTTTGACTCCCTAAAAGGGAAGAGAAAAGGTAAAAAACTCGGTCAACCCAGGTTTAAAAAAAAGACTAACAGTCAATCTGCAACTTTTGTCAAATCGGGTTTCTCTATCAAAAGTGAGTCCGTGTATCTGGCAAAAATCGGAAATGTTAGTCCTATTTGGTCGAGACAACTGCCGTCAGACCCTAGCTCTGTCACAGTAATCAAAGATTGTGCCAACCGTTATTTCCTGAGCTTTGTTGTAGAGATTAATTCCGATATTGTCGAAGCTAAAAACCACAGCATCGGCATCGATCTGGGTATTAAAACCTTTGCAGTGATGAGCGACGGAACATCAGCTAAAAGTCCAAGCTACAAACAGTTAGACCGAAAAATTCGCAGACTGCAACGCAAGTTGGCAAGGCAGCCCAAAGACTCAAAGCGCCGAAACAAAACTCGCATTCAGATTGCGAAACAGTACAATCAAATTGGGGATACCCGTAAAGACTTTCTGCACAAACTATCGACCAAAGTTGTTAGTGAGAATCAAACTATTATTTTGGAAGATTTGAATGTGTCGGGCATGGTCAAAAATCGGAAACTGGCGAGAGCAATTAGCCAACAGGGATGGTACGAGTTTAGGGCTTTGTGCGAGGCTAAGTCTGAAAAGTTTGGCAGAGAGTTTAGGGTAATTAGTCGCTGGGAACCAACAAGTCAAATCTGTTCAAATTGCGGTTTTAGATGGGGGAAATTGGATTTAAAAATCCGCTCGGTTCAATGCTTGAATTGCGGTATCGAACACGATCGCGATGAGAATGCAGCCAAGAATATAAACAAAGTCGGGATAGGGCATTGCCACGACTCTAAACGGACACAGAGAGAAGGTAAGACCACTTGTGGCACATCTCCGTGAAGTGTCAAGAATCCCCGCGCGTTCACGCCGGGGAGTATGTCAA
>NZ_JAEQCB010000048.1:0-51285 GCF_020738785.1 Microcoleus sp. PH2017_05_CCC_O_A
CTTTACAACTAACAGGTATGTAGTATGTAGTAGTAGTTATGTAGGTGCACGCTGTGCACCTTATACCATTTGAGATTTGAGATTTGAGATTTGAGATTTGAGATTAAAGAATTGGAAATGACTGATGACTATAGCCTTTCTCAGTAACAGTGCGGTGCTCATAGGGCATAGGGCATAGGGCATAGGGCATAGGGCATAGGGCATAGGGCATAGGGCATAGGGCATACCTCACTTATTTGAGAAAGGCTATAGCGCGTCGCGTGAGAACCCCGGTCTTTCAAGCCGGGGATGAAACGCAGTTGCAACCTTTAGGTTGCCAGTAATCTGTGTTATAGTTTTTAACAATGTGGAACAAGTAGGCGTATCAACTACGCGTAGAACCATTCCTAGAACGGTGAAATTCCGGGCAGTAAGACACCCTCAACATCTTTGTTTGAGAAAGACTATGGCACAGCCAAGCAGCGCAGGATGGGGAGCGTACCGAACTGGCTTAGTGTTGAGAAGTGCGAACGAAAGCATAAATCAAAAAAGTAAGCGTAATTGCAACACCAAAAGGTAGTTGTTTTGAACGTCTAGATGTGTCTTGACAGCGTATTTAAGAGTGTCAAAGCTTCTTAAGAATCTCCGCACCTTCAGGTCGGAGAGTGTCAAATCATCGCTTGCAGCTTTAGGAAAGCTGTCTGCTTTTTGGGAACTGGAATCCTTACCGGGCGGGGATAAAACCCCGCCATTACTTTTATAAGTTCGATTTTTGAACCGCAAGCTTTTCGGTGATTACCCAGGGGTACCTGATTTTTCCGATCGCTATTCTACTCGCCCTGTGTCAAACCTGAATCTTGCTGCTGCTGAGAATTGCTATAAAAACTAGCAATAATCGCCACCATCAACCACCACAGCATATTAACTTCCGGCCGATACCAAACTGTATCGACAAAACCGTGAGCCATCATACCAGTTAAAGTGGCGATCGCCCCAATCAACCAAAACCCCTGATTTGATTTGAGATTTGGGGATTCTTCCTCTAAATGAGAGCTGTTAAATTGTGCGTCGCGCAATTTTTTGATCTGCAACAAACCTTGATTGACGGTAACAGTCATCAGCCACAGGAAACACATTAAACCGATAAAACCAGTTTCGACGGCAATTTCTAGCAGCACAGAATAAGCGCTCAAAGCAGTGAATTTTGGCTTCATATAAAGCGGATAAACTTTATTAAAAGCAGTATTTCCGGGCCCAATGCCGAGGATTGGCCGATCGCGAATCATGTCAATCACCGCCATCCAAACATTAATCCGAAAATTGTTGCTGCTGTCGCCGCGCCCGACAAACATACTCGAAACTCGATCGCGCAACGCTGGCACCAAAGCTACTCCCAAAATTAACGCTCCAGCCAAACCTCCTAACCCTAACGGTAGCGCCCAAGTGCGCCAGAACCTAGGCATCAAAGGGCTGTACCAGTACCAAAGCAGGACTAAAAACACTACTAGCAGTGCCACAAAACCGATCCAAGCACCGCGACTGTCGGTGTAGCGCAAACACGCGCAATTCACCACCAGCATCGTCAACGCTAAAAGTTTGGTTCCCCATCCTTGCCACACAAAAAGTGCGGCGGCGCTCAAGGCAATGGCTGGTAGCAAATAGGAACCGAGCAAGTTGGGATTGCCCAAAAAACTGTAAACTCGGGTGACATCGGCTTGAGTAGAAGTCGGATCGTTCCAAGTAGCTAATGGTGGCACTTTATCAATCCACTGCCGCACGCCGTAGAAACTGACAATTAAAGCAACATTAAGATATACGGCTATTAACCACGATCGCAAACGGGAATCTCGCAATATCCGCGCCATCAGTGCAAAAAATAGCAAATACAGCGTTAGCTTCGTCCAGCCTGTAAAAGCGGCGGCTTTCACCGGCGACATTGCTGTGGCGACGGTAGCAATGCCCCAGTACAAAAGTACCAGCAAGTGAATGGGTGTGAGGGCGATCGCGCGATCGTCCGAAACAGTCAGCAGCACCCAAAACGCAGCGGCAGCAGCCATCAACACACCCACCAGGGCGTTGTTTACAAATGGGCCCATACCGAACGTCAAGGCGAGCAAAACAAAACCCAGGGGCTCGGCCCACTGCATCAGCCAGCTACTCTGCCGCCAACTGCGCGCATTGCCGATCGCCAAATTCAATAAATAACTGCCACTTTGCCACTGAGAGAGCGGCAAATTTGCCAGAGTTAACTGTTGCCAAACTGAATTCATTTTTAGATTTGTACTTGGTAATTGGGCATCGGGAATTGGGCATCGGGCAAACAGGGAATTGGCCAAACAGGGAATTGGGCATCGGGAATTGGGCATTGGGCAAACAGGGAAAAAGGTATTTGTTATTTCTAACAACTGCCAACTGCCAACTGTCAACTGCCAACTGTCAACTGCCAACTGCCAACTGCCAACTGCCAACTGCCAACTGTCAACTGTCAACTGTCAACTGTCAACTGCCAACTGACTTCATCTTTCCAACAACTCGGTAGCATTGGTACAGGGGAGCCAGAGCACGTAGCGATATCCAGATTCTGGAGTGCCTTGAATCGAGAGTTTGCCGCCTTGAATTTCCACCAACTGGCAGCAAAGCAGCAGCCCCAAGCGTTCCCTAGCGCCGTAACCAGCTAACACAGGTGCCGTATCCGCAGCATTCTCGGCCACCAAAGCCGCCAACTCAGAAAACGCCAGCGTTAATCGCTGCGAAGCCTGTGTCTGTGACGGAAGTGGCGGTTCAAATTCCAGGGAGTCGGTTTCGGAGTTCGATCGCGCACCGCGATCGGCTCCGACCTTCAACAAGTAGTCGGAGTAGAGTTTAGCATGGGGCAAACTTTCACCCAACCAAGGATGAAAAACCCAAACTCCGATATTGATACCGTCTTGTTTCCGAGAAACGTGGACTCGAATCACGCTGCCTGCCCCAGCCGATTGAATAATGCTAAAAATTAAGTGGTGCAGCATTTGCTGAACTTTATCCTTATCGGCCAGCCAGATGCGCGGCCCGGGCCCCATTGACAAGTTAATTTCTTGCTCTCGTCTAGAGGCTGCTGGCGACAGGGTTGTCACAACTTGCTGAGACAAAGTTTCTATATCAACTGCGGTTCGCTTCAATGTGAAAGCGGTATCGTCTAGATCTGCCAGTTCCAAAATTTCTTCAACTAGCGATCGCAAAGATCGGCTGCTGTCTTGGATCACGTCGATATATTCTTTTTGCTTGCTCGTTAAGGGGCCGTAAATTTCTTGGTTCAATACGCTTGCCATGCCGAGGACAGAAGTGAGCGGGGTGAGCAATTCTTGCGCTAAATGATTCAGCAGTTTTACTTTAATTGAGTTAGTAGATAAATCGATAGGTTTGTTATTCATCGGTTATTTTTGTTGGTTCATTATCGAGCGCTTATTGTTAGATCGAGTCCGGTTAAATAATTCTAATTAAGTTTGTACTGAGGACGGCAGCCCTCAAAATCTTAAAACGCCGAACGAAAACAACTTTATTATCAGTGATTAACCGGCACTGATACTTAGTTACTTATTATACATCTTCCCCAAGTTTATAACAAGTTGTTTGCTGCACGAATTAAAAATAGAGTGGCAACCCAAAGGCAATATATAGCAGTTGACAGTTGACAGTTGACAGTTGACAGTTGACAGTTACATAGTACGAGAATCAAACCGTTTATGCTAAAGGGTTATAGGATCTATTCATGACATGATTTATGTCCTAACCTATGTGGCGGTTGCTATATCATCCTTATTTTTGCTTCTCTCTTCCTGCGTCTCTCTTCCTACTTCCCTATTCCTAATTGCAGATTCGGACTAATTAAGATTTAATCATTTCTTCTAAAGCGGATTGCAAGTCTTGAGTGAGTTCGGCAACTGCTACCCTGCGGCTGCTTTGATATCCCTCCCAGCGATCGCCCACTGATATCGGTTCGCCCACGGTCATTTGCACCTGCTGTTTGCCCAAAGAAGGTCGGCCGAAAGGATTTCCGCCTTTGATGCGAGTCAGTACGTCCCACAGCAGTAAAGTTGTTTCTGCCAAACGTTCTGCTGTGAGCTTTTCTTGGACGTATCTGCCCGTGACTGAGACGAAACTTTCGACAAGTCTCATGTGCCACATCCGCAGACTTGCTTCTTCAGCGAGGCGATCGGCTAATCCTCTTTCTAAGGCACAAAGTCCTGCAATATCTTTGATATCTTCTCGATAAATATAGTCCCAGCCTGCTTGTTCCAGACGGCGGCAGCGGTCTATCAAACTGCCTTTGGGCTTCAAGTTAAAATATTCTTCTGCTACTTGCAAGCCTACGTCTAACAGTGCTGTCAGTCGAGGAATCATCGCTTCATTTTCCGAATCGTTTGTCGTTGTTTCGGGCAGCGGTATTAATGTCAAAGAAGATGTTTTTAACTGTAAATTTCGATGATAAAAACGGGCGTAAAACTGTTCCATTACTGTTAGTAAATGGTTGCCAACTCGAATCAGGCGCAGATATTGGAATTTGTGATGCTGGTCTGCGGGAGCGAGATTTTCTGCCTCTAATTTAGCAATCTCGGTGGGTTCTAAGGCTGGAAGTCCGCAATCTATTTCTAATTGAGTTAAAAGTTTTTCTAAGGGTTCCCAAGGTGGATTGACATAGCGGTATTGAATGCCGATCGGCACAATCAACACTTTTTCATCAGTACGTCCGGCTTTTAGCAAGTCTTCAACGCACCAGAAGCCCATTTGAGCGATTCCCGGTTCCAGGGGGCTGACTATTTCATTGTGACCGTTGGTGGCGCCTTCTGGGGCGGCGGCGATGGGAAATTGGCTGTTGGCGAATAAATCGCGGGCCGATCGCAATCCAGCGCGATCGATCTTGCCGCGCACAATCGGAGTACCGCCGAGGCGAGAATATAGCCAGCCGACGCTAGAACCGGCCCACAGAGGAATTCCGCGATCGTAGATAAAGTGGGAATGTACCGGGAATTGCAGGGGAATGCCTTTGGCGCGCGCCGCCTGGGGAACGAGTTTCCAAATTAGTTGTCCCAAACAGTAGGGATCGTCGGAGTTGGGATGGCGGAAGGCGAGTAAGAAGCGAACTTTTTGATTTTGAAATTGGTGGAAGAGTTCGGCGAGGGTTTCGACGTTTTCGGCTTGAATGTGGCTGATATTTGTCTTAAATCGCAGCCACCAGGGGAGTATTTGCTGACAACCATTGACGATGAGGGGGTTGTAGGCTGGGGGTATGAATTCCAGCGGTGGCTGAACTTGGTTTATAGAATTGGGCATTTGGCGATTTTAAATTTTTGATTTTAGGAATGAGAATTAAATAAGCTGTCGTGCATTTCAATTGCATATTCGGGACGGGCTAGAAGCCCATCCCACAAGACTTGAATTATTTCTTGACATACAGTTTAAATGCACAACAGGATGGGCGTCCCGCCCGTCCAGAAAGAACGGGATCTTCTGGCCCATCCCACTTTTAAGAGTGTAAGTTATTAAATTTTAGTTCCTTAGTTAATCATGTGCGATCGATTTACCGCAATCAGATTCGATCGCGCGTGCGGACTTTAGTCCGCAGCCTGAAAGCGGACTTTAGTCCGCACTACAAACAAACGGTTTTTGTGATGGTAATCGACTCGACATGATATAAGACGGCGCTTGCAACCGCCCCTAGAGAAACAAAACCCACTTCAATGAGATTGCTAACTTAAGCTTATTGGTTTATAGCCGCAAACGCACAATTCCTGTCAGTAAGATTTTGGCAATCCAAAATCTAAAATCTAAAATCTAAAATCTAAAATCCTATTGTGCGGCTTCAAAAATCATTTCTTGGAAGTTAATCACGTCCGATCGCGGATCGCAGTGAGTGACTTTGACTTCTAGCCGATCGCCAATTTCGACCGATCGAC
This sequence comes from Microcoleus sp. PH2017_05_CCC_O_A, assembly GCF_020738785.1. Taxonomy (NCBI): domain Bacteria; kingdom Bacillati; phylum Cyanobacteriota; class Cyanophyceae; order Oscillatoriales; family Microcoleaceae; genus Microcoleus; species Microcoleus sp. PH2017_05_CCC_O_A. The sequence continues at coordinate 5,913 of NZ_JAEQCB010000048.1, forward strand.
CAAATCGCATCGCCAACTCCAAACCCAACTCTTCCAACAAAATCAAAGCCAGATTGCTATCTTCCCTCAACCAGCGCAGCATCAAAGCTTCCCAAACCTCATCAGGATTGCGCCGCAAATATTCCAATCCCCAATAACGGTTTGTTTGGCGTTCCACAGTAGAGGCTTCTCTAACTGCGGTACCGAGACACATCACAATATCCTGTATTTCTTGGGCCGAAAAAGGCAGTGGTTCGTCCCGCAGGTGGGCTTTAATTTGGAAGTGAGTCAGCAAGTCGGTATAGCGGCGGATGGGGGAAGTAACTTGAGTGTAGGATTCCAAACCTAAACCTGCGTGGCGTCCGGGGGTCAGACCCATTTCGCTGCGGGGCATACAGCGACGTACAGCGCAAGCGCGGGCTGGGCCAGCGGGCACGGCCAGCAGTTCTTCCTCTGGGGGGAGTTCCGGCTGCGGCTGATAGCGGTAGGGTATGGGCAGGCTGTGAGTTTGACCGTAGCGGGCGGCGACTTCGCCAGCTAAAATCATCATTTCTGCTACTAGCAATCTGGCTGTGGAGTCGTCGATGACGTGGATTTTGATTTCGTCGCCGTGGACTTTGATGACGGATTCGGGCATGAAAATGCTGATGGCGCCTTGGGCTTCGCGCCATTTTTGACGCAGTTTTGCCGCCGAGGCGATCGCGCTTATTTCCGGTTCTGCTTCAATTCCCAACTCCAGCATTTCGTCTACGTCATCGTAGGTTAAGCGATAGGTGGGTTTGATCTTGCTGATATGGATGCTGTAATCTTGGGCCGCGCCGATTTCATCTAAGGTGACACTAAAGCTGAGGGCGCTGCACTCTTTACCTTGAATTAAACTCATCGGCCCAGTTGCCAAAGCTGGGGGAAACATCGGGATCATGCCCGTGGGCAGATACACTGTAGTGGTGCGCTTTCTGGCTTCGAGGTCGAGTTCGTCTCCGGGGGAAAGCAAGCGTGTGGGATCTGCTATGTGTATCCACAGACGCTGCTGGCCGTTTTCGAGGAATTCTAGGCTGAGTCCGTCGTCGATTTCCGTAGTGCTTTCGTCGTCGATCGTGTAAACCTTGAGGTGAGTTAAATCGAGACGATCTGTGTCTGAGTCGGTTGAGGGTTCTTCTAGGCAGCTTTGCGCTACTTCTAATACCTTTGCCGATAGTTGTAGCGGAATTTGGCTTCGCCGCAAAAACAGGTTTTCGTGGGGACTCCACAGGCCGAGATCGACTAGGAGTTGAAATGCTGCTTCGGGGTTTTCGGGACGTTGTAAGCTGGCTAAAGTTTCTAAGGCCGGCGTGCGGTGAGTTGCTTCTTCTCCGAGGGTAGCAAAGCGTTCTAGGGCATCGAGGCGAGTTCGATCGCTAGTTGCCCAATCTACATTATTTTCCCCAGCCAGCCGCCGTTTAACTCGATCCCAAAATCCTTGGGATTCTTGGTGTCGGTGCTGTTCTACTTCTTGCTGGTGTTTGATTTCGGCTACTTGGGCAACTGGTCGCGGTTCGTAGCGATCGCCCTTTTGTTTAAAATACAGTTTATCTGTGGACAGCAAACAATAAGCTGCATAACATTGCGCCGGAGTGCGATCGGAAAATAGCAGCATAGCCAGGGCTTCTGGATCTGTATTTTCTCCGTCGCCCACTAGAAGTTCCCAAGCTACTTCTAGACTCGACGGATCTGAGTAAGCTTCTACTTCTTTAAGAAATTTGGAAATGTCGGAGGGTTTGTAAGTTTCTCCGACTGCTTCATAGCTGATTTGTTTTGGCGGAATGCTGTGCGGTTGACCGTTTTCGTCTACCACTACCCAGTTTTTCTTGCCGTCAGGGCGATCGGCAACGGCCAGGCGGCGGTCGCCGTGCACTCTAAATTCTACTAACGTTCCCTTCTCCACTTGCCCGCTTTATATTTGAGATTTTGGATTTTTACAGTTGCCACTTATCGAGTTTCTTTGCTTCCGATTTTAGATTTTGGATGTTTACATTTTTTAAATCAATTGTCAAAACTAACATCTAAAAAGTTCTGCTTTTTGTGCTTTAATTTTTAACTTTTGAGATTTTGATTAAGACTTACGCACCAGCGACTCAATACCAAATATTGCCAGCTATTAGCTACCATCGCTTGCGACAAAAAGACGTTGTTTTCGCGTAAGTCCTATTTTTGTCCAAAATCTAAAATCTAAAATCCAAAATCCAATTAGCCTTCTTGGTTTACGAAGGGCATCAAAGCTACAATTCTTGCTCTTTTGATGCTGCGGGTCAGGTCGCGCTGTTGTTTTGCCGTCAAACCGGTAATCCGGCGGGGCAAAATTTTACCGCGTTCTGTGACGTATTTTTTGAGCAAATCGACATCTTTATAGTCGATCGGGTCTCCTGGTTTGATTGGCGAAACGCGCCGGCGAAAGTAAGTCATGGTTCTTTGGTAATTGGTAATCTGTCATTGGTCATTGGTCATTGGTCATTGGTAATCGGTCATTGGTCATTGGTAATTGGCAATCGGTAATCAGTAATTCTTAAAAGATTCTTAAATGACTGCGATAGTAGAAACTATTAGCCATTAATCCTTAAATACTACTCATTCCCCATGCCCCATGCCCCATTCCCCATGCCCCATGCCCCATTCCCTACTTGATCTCTTTGTGAGTAGTGTGCTTGTTGCAGTGGGGGCAGAACTTTTTGAGTTCTAGCCGTGCCGTCGTGTTGCGACGGTTCTTGGTCGTGGTGTACCGAGACACGCCTTTGGAGCGTTTGCTCGCGTTTGTTCGGCACTCAGTACACTCTAGGGTAATTATGATGCGGACGCCTTTAGCCATAATTCTAAATAAATTTCGACTAATTTAAACACAATTTATTATCGTCTCACATTTGTCTGCACTTGGTCAAGCAATCTTCTAACTTTGATGTCGAGGGAGTAGCCGCGCTTGGTTCCGATGACGATCGTCCTACCGAGTCGATCGTGAAAAGCTTGGGGAAACCTTTCTGCGTCGGTGAAAGCAACGCTACAGTCGATCGCCAGTGGTAACATCAGCAGCAAGACGCCCGCGTTAGTGGAGGTGAGCCCACCTACACCTGCGAAGGCTAGGGCGGCGCAAAAGCCCAGCAATGCCTCGCGCTTGCACAATTCTTGCACTCCGGGAGTCCGTTGGAATCTAGGATCGAAAATTTTCATGTCCAGGGCCCAGCGCCCGAGACTTTGACCTTGGTTTTTCCTGACGATGGCTACGCGCATTATCATCCACAGCAGGACAAAAAGAAAGGTTTGGGCGATCGGATTTGTACCGAGAAGCAAACTGGGTATCCAAACGGCGATCGCATCGATGCAGAAGGCACCGGCGCGGCGATCGAGTGATACTTTGGGCAAGAGGGGAACTAGGTCGGAACTCATAGGCCAAAAAAAGAATTACTTTGAAATGGGTAAGTCCTATTTCTATCGTAATCGAAATCAAGGGGCTTGAAGCCGTAGGGCATAAGGTCAAGGCGCAGCTACATATTAATAAACCTCATCATGGCTTCCAATATCAACCAAGACAATTAAATCATCACCTGTTGTAGCATCTTTTTTGAAAGCAAAAATGATTCGACAATCATAGGCCACTGAACAAGACCATAAACCGTCCAATTTCCCCGTTAACTTATGAGATTTTAAAGCCGGATTAAAAGGATCATCGCCCAACAATTCTAAAACCTCTAATATCTGGTCTTGTAATTGCTTATTTTTTTTGATTAATCGCTTAAAACTTCTTTTGAAACTCGGATCTGTTGTTAAAATCATTCCTCCTCCAATAAATATGACTTCAACTCTTCAAAAGTTCCTCTCATGGCTGTTCCAGTCTCTACAGCCCTAAAAACTTCCTGAGCATTAGCCAAAATTTCATCCCTCCGATTTTCAATCCGTCGCTTGCGGATTAGCTCAAACAACTGATCCTGATCTTCTATTGATAAACTTTCGACCTGAGCAATAATTTCTTGTACAGTCATCATACAGCCTCCTTTAAACTAAAATCAACGAAATATTTCGCCTCCACCAAAACCCAATCCTTAATCAAACGGCTTAATCCTTATTCCGTTATAATCCACCAAAAGGTCAATATCACTACTCTCATCGACAACACCCCGCGCCACCGAACCAAACACCCATACATTAAACGCCCGATGTCGCAGCGCCACCGCCAGGATATCCTCGCCCTTGGACTTTAATAACTATTGTAACTTCAGCATAGGATTTCCTCAAGCATCAATTTAATTTGAAACTTTACAGGCTTACAGATCCATTCGTGGAAGCCCCCCGCGTTCACATCAGGAGTGTCAAAAAAGCCCTTAATATAATTATATAGCAACTGCCAAGACTGTTAGGATATTCTTAATCACTGAAAATCTTGCCCGGAAATCCCAAGCTCAAAACTTAAACTTTTCCTCAAAAACTGTGTCATGTCTCCAAATGTGCGATCGCCCCGTCCCAAATCCCCGCTGAAGCAAGTGTTAATCAGACTTGTCCTCGCCGTAATTGCTGCTGTTATCGCGTTCAACATTCCTCACTCCTTAATTCCCGTGTTTAAAGAACCTGTATCCGAAGCATCGCCGCCGCCCGAAATCCAAAACGTGCTCGCCGGGAAGCGCATAATTGTGACTGTGGGGGACAGCATCACCGAAGCGGCGAAATACCCAGGAGGTTACGTTTGGCTGCTCCAACGCTATCTAAATGCCCTGTATCCCGATCGCAAAATCGAGATCGTCAACGCGGGAATCTCCGGTAACAAGGCGAGTGATATGCAGGCGCGTTTTCAGAAAGATGCGATCGACAAAAAGCCAGATTTAGTCACGATCAACGCCGGAGTTAACGACGTTTGGCACGCTTTTTTCGACTTCAAAAACCTGCAATTTCATCCGCAAGGCAACCTAGCTGCGGGATTACCGCTGGCAGAATATATAGACAAAATAACTCAAATGGTACTGGCAGCAAAAGCCGCAGGAATTCGAGTCGTGCTGCTTTCTCCTACTCCCATCCGCGAGATTCTAGACGGCCCAGAAAATCGCAGGTTGCAAGAATATGTTGTGGCGATGCGAGAAATTGCCAAGCAAAATCAGTGCTTGTTTATCGATTTGAATGCGCCTTTTCGGGAAGTGATCGGCACCTATCAAAAACACGCCGGAAAAACTCTAAATTTGTTAGCAGCCGATGGAGTTCACCCGAATCCGTCGGGATATCGAATCATTGCTTTTACTATATTGCGCGGTTTGGGAGTACCCGCTAAGGATATTGAAAATTTGCAGGTGAAAAATTGAGCAGAAGGAAGAAGGAAGAAGAAAGAAGGAAGAAGGAAGGAAGAAGGAAGAAGGAAAGAAGTAGCTGTAGGGTGTGTCGCCCTTAACAATCTCTAAATTTGACAGACAATCTCACAGCGACGCACCTGACAAAGAGGGTTGAGGAAACAAGCCGTAGTCATTAGTATTTGTAGGGTGCGTCGCCATAAAAAATCCCTAAATCCAATCGACAATCTCACAGCGACGCACCTGATACTTAGGGTGCATGGAAACAAGTCATTTTTTTTCGCAGCCATATTTTTCATAAATGGTATTAATCATCAAGCGGCGGATGATAGCGCTTCAACCAACAGCTACCGATGATCACCAACGCTACCACAACAATCATTTCCGTCCAAAAAAATGACAGGAAATCGCTAGCAGTTCCCACTGGCGGAACTCCCGGTTGAGAGTTGCGAATGCCGGGAAAAGCAAACAGCATCACACCTGTCCAACTCAACATTCCGACTTCCGGCAACTTGCCAGATTTCATCACCTTTAATGCTAGCAACAGCGCCATGATTGACAGCACCCACATGATCACAATAATCACCAAGGAAAAGAATTTTACCGGAATCGATCGCGTGGCTGAAACATCGATATAAATAAATATAGATGAATTCTCTTCCATCGGCTTATAACTGATATCGAAGCCGGGAACATCGGCATTAAATTTAAATTCCAGCGGCACAGGATTTAGTTGGAAGGGAGCAAACTGTTTGCCAATTGAAGCCAGCGGGTCAATTGAAATAGCTACTTTAGCAATGTGCGTGTCAAACGGATAATTGTTGATTTTTCCCTTGACTAAGTTAAACTTTAATGCCGGGACAATCATCGGTTTGCCTTCTTTAAAGCTAATTTCCGAATCCTCGACATTGGCGCCGTTAACTGTCATTAACAAGTCTTGAGCGGGGTAAGTCGGCCCTTTTTTATAAATACCTTTGAGCTCGAACTGCAAGCGGGTTTCTAATTCGTTTTTAATCGGGTCTACGCCAATTACGGTCATTTTGACCTCAACCAAGCCTTTCGGGGCTACAGCGGGATCTGGAGATGGGCTGTAAGGCTCTTGGGCATTAGCATTGTGAGAGTAAATAGATAAGATAATTGCTAAACTTACGGCTACGCTGCAAATTAAAATAAGTATTTTTTTGATATTTGATTTGTTGACAGTTTGCATTAATTAGGGATATTTTATGTATTGACTTGTTGTTAGTATTCCCCGCAATACAAAAGGTTCGTAGTGAGGACTTTAGTCCTCTGACGGATGCGGACTAAAGTCCTCACTACAAACCTATTTTATCTTAGTTCTCGGGAAGCAGTACGTTTGGTGTAAAGCTGCCGTGCAAACCGTAGGGAATGTGCTGTTTTAAATGCAGGCGCGCTAGGGGGCCTTTGGTGATGTCGCGGGCATCTAGAATCGCTAAGGTCGATCGATGATTAGCCGCATCATACATCAAAACCAGCAGCCAACCGTCATCCTCAGCCCTTGCAGCCTCAGGCGAGACGGCTGAATCACGGGGAACAAAAACTGGTTCACCAGCAAAGCCGCGCGGCGCGACACTCCAAACTTGCCTTTCACCCGTGTGGAAATCTATTTTAAGAATAGCTTGCAAAGGAGCATTCCCAGTGGCAGAGTCAGCGGCGCCGATATAAAGATATCGGTAAGGTTGTCCGACATTATTCGGATGCAAAGTCGGAAACTCGCAGCAACGAGTTTCCACAACTTGATGCTGCACGGTTTTGTCTTGCAGATTTAACTTGAACCGCCACAACTCGCCCGCTGGAATGGTGTCAAAATCAATCTCCAGAAAATCGCCGTCATGTTCGACAGTGGGAAATGATTCGTAGCAAACTGAATCTACAAAAACTTCGCCGTTTTCTTCCCAGGCGTTGCAGTGGTGGAACACAAAACAAGGTTCGGTTTCTAATATTTTTACCTCGTCAGTGCCGTTGCGCGGAATTAAAATTGCTTGGGTGGGCTTGTTTGGCGAAAATTTAATGCACTGCGCTGCACTCCGAAATCCTAATAGGAAAAGTAGGGGATTGAAGCTGACAGGATTTTGGAAGAATATGCAGTAATTCTCGGTAATTACCATGTCGTGTAGGAAGGCAAAACCCGGGATTGCATGGGCGTGTTTCTGCAATAGTTTGCCAGTTTCGTCGAGTTCGTAAATCGTGATTGTACTTGACAAACCGGGCTTGACGGAAAAGTTGATTAATCTGTCTCCTTTGCCATTTTTCCCTTTTTCAATTCTGGGGTGGGCGGCGAAGGCTTCACCGGGTTGTAAGATGCCGTCTAGGGTGTCTAATCCGAGGGTTTCTAGGCTGCGGGGGTCGAGTCTGTAGGGCTGTGCTGCTTCCCAGAGTGCTAGCAGTTTGTCGCCCCAATAAATGATGTTGGTGTTGGCGATGTTTTTGATTTTGACATCAAAGATGTTGGCCAGCCAGCCTCCGGGTTTCTGTGTGCCGAATACGCCTCGGTGCAGGATTTTTCCGGCTTTTTGTTCGGCGAGGTAGCCTTCTGTGTGTACGAATCGGTTGCGGAAGTGGGCGCGTTTTTGGGAAATTGCGATCGCACAAATCATGCCGTCGCCGTCAAAGGGGTGGTGGATGCGCGATCCGTTGACATCCAATAATCCGGGCCCGTTACGAAAGAATGTGCCTTGTAAGCCTTCTGGGATCTCGCCTTCGATGTTGTCAATCCAGTAGTCGGCTTCGTTGGGTTGGGATTCGTAGCCACGCTGCCAGTCTTTGCGATCGTATGATAAGTTTGGGGCTACTGTTTTGGCTGGGGAAGTTTGTAAGTTTTGCATTGGTAGAATAAGCTTTTATTGATTTAACCGCAGAGGGCGCAGAGAGCGCAGAGAGAAAGAAAGAAATAAAGGAGAGAAAAATAGCAGAAAGAAAACTATCAAGATATTCGCAGTCTATTTTCTTCCTTCTTCCTTCTTCCTTCTTCCTTCTTCTTTCTTCCTTCATTTGCTTTCTACGGTGCGGGTTTCGGGAATTGATGTCGGTACTAAGTCGGGAAAGTATTCGGGCATGAAATGCTGTCCGCCCGGTTTTGCACAGCCCAGTTCGGGTTCTAATACTGGGAGAGATTGTTGGTAGTTTGGATCGCCGCTTTCTGTACTTTCTGCCGGGAGCCAGTTTAAGAAGGGGAGGGGTAGCAGTGTGGAGAGGTTGGCGATGACTACTAGCAGCCAGAGGTTGTCGAAATTGCGATCGGTAATTCCGAGCCAGTGTGTCAAAATTGCACCGCCTTCGTAGGAAATAATTCCTGCTAAATTGGTGACAGACATCAGCACTGCAAATAAGGTTGCTTCGACGCCTGGAGGACACAACCGCGCTGATAGTACCAGCACGGGCATATAGGCAATTTGTCCGATTACTGTCAGGATCAGGCTGTCTCCGATGCTGAACCATTGGTCGTCAATTCCTAATGCTCGGTTGGCATGAGTTACTAATAATAATGTAGTCATGCCCAAGGCACTTGCAATGACTGTTGACCAGCCGAAAATGACTCGAAATGGAATTGCTTTGAGGTAGCGCTGAAACAGCCAAATGCCAACGAGGGCGGCTATGCTGGTGACGAGGCGCACTCGTCCGAGAAATTCTGGCTGAAAGCCTAATTCGTTGGTGCTAAAAAAGAAGAAGGCGGAGTCCGAGCTTGGTGTGGATTGCCACAGAAATAGAAAGGCGGTGGGCAACCAAATTGTTTTTTCGGCAACAGCTTGCCGCAGTTGTTTGAGTTGGTCTTTTACTGTTTCAAAGTCGGTTCTTTTGTTGACTTTTTCTTCGGTAATTAACCAGGCTGTTGTTGATACGATTAGCGGGAAAGATGCAGTGATTAAAAAGATGGTGTGGGTGCTGAAGTGTTGCAGCAGGGAACCGCTGAGGTAAGCGGTAATTAGTCCGCCAATGGCTGATGCGCCCCAAGACAAGGATTGCAGGGAACCGGCGTCGCTAACTGTTTCCTTTCTCGCTCTTTCTACTACTAGGGAGTCGGCGATTACGTCGCTGACGGCTAGTGAAACGGAACTTAGGGCGATCGCCCCTGTGGCCGCTAAGGGCGTGTGTACGACTGTGGCCATCCCCACCCATGCTGCCGTTCCCAACAGCCCCGAGAGGACGATATAAGGCCGTCTGCGGTAGCCGAATATGGGCAACCCGTCGGACATGAAGCCGAACAAGGGTTTGATAATCCAAGGTATGGCGACGACGCCCAGCATGGCTGAGACTTCGGCGGGAGTCATGCCGAGTTCGTCTTTGAGGAAGAAGCTGACGGCTAAGCGGGCTAGTCCGAGGATGCCTTGGACGAAATAAATCAGTAAGATGGCTATGAGTTCCGGGGTTGGCTCATTCCCGAAGAATACTTTTTCTTTTAAGGATTCTTTGAGTTTGCTGGCGCCAGAGGGGGAAAGGAGCATTTGAGCAATATTTCTTAATGAATCTCAATATTTATAACACATTCTTAATGAATTGACAGTTGACGGTTGTGACGGTTGTCAGTTGACGGTTGACAGAAGTCCAAGGGAAGCAAGGGTTTCAGCAATTAGCACTTGGACGATCGCCAGGAGAGCTTGCTACGATTGTAATTAATCTGAATTTAAGGATTTTTTGTATCAATGAAAGCAGAAATCAGAATTTTCTCTCTGGCAGTAACTTGGATTTTAGGAGCGGGGGCTCATTTAGCCTTGGCTTTACCTGTTGCTAATCAGCAAGGAGATTATACGGGGCTGCTGGCGAGACAGCGGGGCAACAGGCAGGTGAATTGGGTGGTTGTTGACTCGGATTCTCAAGGGTTAAATTGCCGGATGGCTCAGCGATTTAGATCTGTTTCTGTAGATGCTCTTGATGCACCAGATGAGTTATTTGAAAAAAATAAACATAATGTTTCGCAGTGGCCTGTGGTGACCACTTTTCGGCGGGGACAGCGCTTGCAAGCGGTGACTGGAAATAATGCTAATCAAATTATGATTGCTGACTCTCAGGGTAAGCCTTGGTTGCCGATTTCCACTGATAAGGGTAATTGTTTTGTGCGGGCGAACAGCCGTTTTGTTAAACCGATTCGTGAAAATCCTACTACTTTGAAACCTTTGGAATAGAGAAATGAACCGCGAAGGCGCGAAAAACGCGAAGGAAGAGAAAGAAGAGAAGGAGTTTTGTATGATTATTCATCCTAATAATGTCCCAGAAAGTACAGGCTCAAATTATCCTCAGCAATTTAAATATGCTGTTGCGGGAAGAGTTAAAAAACGCTTGGGTGATGCTGCGGGTTTGCAGAATTTTGGGGTAAATTTGGTGAGGTTGGCGCCGGGAAGTTGCTCTGCTCTTCGACATTGGCACTCTCGTCAAGATGAGTTAGTCTATGTTCTGGAAGGGGAAGTTACTCTGATTACAAATTTGGGTGAGCAATTGCTAAAATCGGGTATGGCGGCGGGTTTTCCGGCTGGAGATGCTGACGGGCATCATTTGGTGAATCGCTCGAATGCTGATGTGGTTTATCTAGAAATTGGCGATCGCACTCCTGATGATTCAGCAAGTTATCCCGATGATGACTTAATCGCGAAAGCGGGCGATAATGGTTGGATTTTTACGCATAAAAACGGCGAGATTTACTAAATATCAAGGGTTATTAGCCCCCTTCAGGTGCGGGCGGATTGTTTTTATGGAGAGGTTTAAATCCCCGTCTTAAAAACCTCGCACTCATCTGTCAACTGTCAACTGTCAACTGTCAACTGTCAACTGTTTATGAGTCAAGTTAATCTTTGGAGTTCTGCGGAACACGCTTTGTGGTATCTTGCTAAGGCTGATGGTATTCCTCACCGCACTGAGGGTGAGGCGGTTTTGTTGGAGGAAGTGCCGAAAGATGTCAAACGGATTCTGGATGTGGGTACGGGTGATGGGCGGTTGTTGGGTTTGCTGAAGTGCGATCGCCCGAATGTTGCATCTGTGGCGATCGACTTTTCGCCAACTATGCTGGAAAAAGCCCGCATTCGCTTTGCTGATGACAATACTGTCACGGTAATCGAGCACAATTTTGACGCACCTCTGCCGGATTTGGGCAAGTTTGATGCGATCGTTTCTAGTTTTGCCATCCATCACGTAGAGGACGATCGCAAACGTTCGCTTTACGCCGAGATTTTCGAGCTTTTGGAACCCGGAGGCATTTTTTGCAATTTGGAGCACGTAGCGTCCCCAACAGAGGCTTTGCATGAGAAGTTTCGAGAGGCACTCGGTATCAGCAAAGAGGGTGAAGATCCTTCTAATAAATTGCTGGATGTGGAAACACAACTGCGCTGGTTTAGAGAAATTGGTTTTGACGATGTAGACTGTTATTGGAAGTGGCGGGAACTCGCTTTATTAATTGGGGTGAAACCAATCGCATCGCAATAATATTAGTTCGATAGTAAGGCGTGCATCTGCAAGCAAATATGCGTGTAGGGGCGAAGCATGACCGCAATCAATATGAGATTATAACTAATAACTTATATGCGGTCATGCTTCGCCCTCTTCAAAAACCAGATGCACCCGACTGTTCGGACTTTAGTCCTCTAAATCTGCGGACTAAAGTCCTCACTACAAACCGTTTTTGTCGCTCGAAGTCGAGACTCGCTGTGTCTGATAATGAACCTGCACCGCATTTGCACCTCCTTTCTAGCTTTGAATTGGGATGGAATGGTTTGAATCTGATTTATGAGCTAGAACCTGCTGACGAAATGCCGGAAACTGATTTAGAACACCACTTTATTCTCATCGCTGAAAATGATTTTCGGGCGAGTTTTATGTTGAATGGAAGTTTGCAAGAGGTAGATTACGCCAGCGGCGATATTGCGATTATTCCTGCTACTCAAACTATTCCGAGAACATTTGTCGATCGCGAAGTTCCATTAATTGAGCTGTTTCTCGCCCCTGAAATGCTGGCGCGCGCTGCTTTTGACTCTGTGGATGCAGATAAAATTGAGTTGGTGCCGCAGTTGCATCTACGCGATCCGTTAATTCAGCATATGGCGCTGGCTTTGAAGCAAGAATTAGCAGCCGGAGGCGCAGACAGTCGCCTGTATGCAGAGTCAATGGCAACAGCGCTTGCTGTGCATTTGCTGAGGCGTTATTGTTCTTTTACTCCTGAAATTAAAAACTATACGGGCGGGTTGTGCAAGTATCAACTAAGGCAAGTATTCAATTATATTGAGCAAAATTTGGATGGTAATTTGAGTTTGGAAAATCTGAGCAGTGCTGTGCAGATTAGTCCGCATTATTTTGCAAGTTTGTTCAAGCAATCTACAGGATTTACACCCCATCAGTATGTGATGAAATGCCGCATTGAGAGAGCAAAGCAGTTGCTTCGGCTGCGGGAGTTGACACTTGTAGAAATCTGCCACCAAGTCGGATTTCAAAGTCAAAGTCATTTTACCAGAGTGTTTCGCCAACAGGTTAAAACTACTCCAAAGGCTTATAGAGATGCGCTTTGAAGGTTGGGAAGATTAGGACATTTTTGGGAAGATTTGGCAAGACAGCGGCCACGGGCGATCGCTAAATTTAGTATGTACTGAGTTCGTGTCCTGTTAATTACTGGCAATCATAAGGTTTGGTTCGTAGTGAGGACTTTAGCCCTCTCTTTGATGCGGACTAAAGTCCTCACTACGAACCAATTTTTTCATGGTGTTCGATCGGACAGGATATGAGAATTTATTGTAAGGATTCATCACGGATGAAAGGTAGTAAATTTGCTGTGGAAGGATGGAGCATTGTTGGTTTGTCGGCGCTGACAATTGGGATTATGCTTGCTGTGATTTGGCTGATTTACGGTGTTGATGAGACAGCGATGCGGTTGGCGATTCGAGCAACTGCTCGTACTTCGTGTATCTTATTTCTATGTGCTTTTGTGGCTTCGTCACTTCGCAGGCTGTGGCCCAATATATTTACACAGTGGCTGTTAAAAAATCGCCGCTATTTGGGGCTATCGATGGCTGTGTCGCATACGTATCACGCGATCGCCTGGACTGGCTTGTGGTGGGCCACTTCTGGCGCGTCGCCCGGGTTTGACCCTCTGGGGATCTTGGGCTACGTGTTCCTGTTTGCAATGACTGTAACATCTTTTGAGCGATCGGCAGCATGGATCGGTCAACGGGCCTGGAAGATTCTACACAATGCTGGAATGCACTATTTCTGGCTGGCTTTTACCTTTGAATTCGGTATCAAGATTGTTAAATCGGCGATCGTATATTTACCTTTGACAGTGTTGCTAGTTGCAGCAATGATGCTCCGCTTAGTTGCTCCGAGAATACAGAGAAAATTAGTTGGTTAGGACTTCGATCATCTCCTGTATCCTTTAATAAAACTGGTTCGTAGTGAGGACTTTAGTCCTGATTTCTGAGGACTGAAGTCCTCACTACGAACCAGTTTCATCTGCTTGGTGTGTTAGTCCTGTGAATTAAATTAAATCCGGTACTTTAGGTTTAATTCGCCGCTCGTACCAGTTCATTAACGGGGTGGCGCTAATGCCGTGCACAATCACAGAAATTACGATCGTAGTAAAAGTAATCCAGGCAATTTTCTCGGCAGTTTCGCCTTTCAAACCGTGACCGAAAGCATAGGTAAGATAATAGATTGAACCGACGCCGCGAATGCCGAACCAACCGCAGAGCCAGCGACTGGCGGGATGCAAGCGACTGCCAATCGTACTAATCCAAGCTCCCACAGGCCGAATCAAAAAGATTAACAATCCAGCTATTAAAAGGGCGTAGCTTCCATGTGCAACGAGAGCTTCTAGGCGCAACATGGAACCCAATATTAAAATTGTTCCTACTTCCATTAACTTTTCTATGCGCTCAGTAAAGTGCAGTTGGGAAAGCGGTTTTTCGGGGTCGCGGTAACTGCGCTGCACTACAATTCCTGCTACAAAAACTGCGAGGAATCCGTAGCCGTTGACTACTTCGGTGAGGGAATATGTGAGCAGAATTGTGCTGAGAGCGATGAAATCTTCCATTAGTTCGTCGGCGGGCCTGTAGCGTTGCAATCGGCGATCGATCCAAGTGACGGCTTTGGCTACTAAAATGCCCATGACGATACCTGCGGAACCCGCCCAAAGCAAGTCAATAGCTACCCACTGCGAAAACCAGTTCGGCCAATTGTTATCTTTTAGCGCATAAATGCCAAAATAAACAAAGGGAAAAGCTAAAGCATCGTTTAATCCACCTTCCGATGTTAAGCCAAAGCGCAATTCATCGCGATCTTCTATATCAGCTATCTGAACTTCTGAGGCTAAAACTGGATCTGTGGGTGCCAGAATTGCTCCTAGTAAAATGGCAGGGCCCCAATCTAATTTCACAAACCAATGAGCGATCGCAGCAACAGCAAAAATCGAAATCGGCATTAAAAAACCGAGCAGCCGCGCGGTGGAATTCCAGGCCCAAAGTTGTAGCGGGCGATTCATTTTTAAGCCGCAACTGAACAGAGAAACAAGAACTACAAATTCTGTGAGTCTTTCTAAAAATTGAGCTTCGGGGCGCAATTCAACCAGCTTGACGCCGTAGGGCCCCAATCCGATACCGACAATTAGATAAATTAAGGCATAAGATACCGGCAATCGCGAAATCCATCCGGAGCCCAAGGTGACGGTGAGCAGGAGGATGCCAATCACTAGCAAATTTAGAATGTAATGATCTACCATAGCGATCGCACTTTTAATCAGCTTTAACAAGTGCAATCTTGACAGATAAAAGCTTCTGGCACATCCGCCACCAGCTAGAGCCTGCTATCCTCCGAAAGTTATATTTATGAGTTATTAGTTATGAGTTATTAGTTATTAGAAACAACAACAAACACCAAACCTAAGACAAATAACTAATGCCCTATGCCCTATGCCCTATGCCCCATGCCCCATGCCCAATAACTACCGACTTTTTTCCGTAGAGATGATGTGCAAATCTACGTGTTTGAGCGATCGCACTAACTGTTGAGTCAAAGAACCCCGAAACAGCAATTTCCAGCGTGATTGCTGGCTTTCGCCGATCACAATTTGAGTAATCCGATACTGTTTAGCTACCTCAGAAATTGCTTGTGCGATATTCGGACTTTCCACCCGCAGAAATTGGCCGTTAAATTCTTGGCAAAGCTTCTGGCAAGTTTCAACGTGCAAGCTTTCGGATTTTGTTAAGAAGCGATCGGGAGCATCCACAAACAAAGCATAAAATGGGGCATTCATGTAGTTCGCCAGCCTTGCACCCCGCCGCAGCAGTTGCAAGGAATTAGGAAAAGTCGATACGCATACTAAAACTCGTTCGTGAATGTTGCAAGATTGACCTTTTAAAGTTGCTGCATCGTCTTCAACACTATCTGCTACCTCCCGCAGCGCCAGTTCTCGCAATGCGATTAAATGACGGCGCTGGAAAAAGTTTTTTAAAGATTGTTCTATTTTTTCAGGAGCGTAGATTTTGCCTTCTCGCAACCGTTCTTCTAAGGTTTCGGGCGTGACATCAATAACGACTATTTCGTCAGCTTCTTCGAGAATGCGATCGGGTACTCGCTCTCGCACTACAACTCCCGTAATTCTCGCTACTAAATCGTTGAGACTTTCTATGTGTTGAATGTTGAGGGTAGAGAAAACATCTATCCCTGCTTTCAGAATTTCTTCGACATCTTGATATCGCTTTTCTCGCAGAGAACCGGGAACGTTTGTATGAGCCAGTTCGTCTACTAATGCTAGTTGAGGGCGGCGTACTATTAGGGCTTCAGTATCCATTTCGGTAAGTGCTTTTTCGCCGTGCAGCATTTCTTTTCGCGGGACTATTTCTAGTCCTTCGCCTTTAGCTGCTGTCTCTTTCCGCCCGTGAGTTTCTAACAGTCCAACGGCGACATCAATGCCTTCAGATTTGAGTCTGTGCCCTTCTTCCAGCATTCGGAAAGTTTTGCCGACACCGGGGGCCATTCCGATAAAGATTTTGTGCTTTCCCCGGCGGTGAGGGCGATCGTAACCGCGATTTGGTTGGGCGTAAATTGCGTCGGAATTGTTACTGAGTTCGCTAGAGTGAATCATCGCAGTTGGCAGTTGACAGTTGACAGTTGACAGTTGGCAGTTGGCAGTTGGCAGTTGATAGTTGACAGTTGATAGTTGACAGTTGACAGTTGACGGTTGACGGTTGACAGTCAATTACCGATTACCAATGACTACTAAGAGGGCGGGCATGGGGCACCGCCCCTACCTGACTAATGACTAATGACTAATGACTATTCACTACTGACTGCTGACTACTGACCACAGAGTATTATAAACCGTCGAGAGCCAAATTTAGTTTGAGGACGTTAACTCCCGGTTCGCCAAAAATTCCCAGAAATCTGTCTTCTGTATTCTTGGCTACCAAAATTTCTACTTGATTGAGATTGACCGATCGCACTTTTGCTACCCGTTCAATTTGCGATCGAGCTGATTCTACGCTAATGTGCGGGTCGAGGCTAGAACCGGAAGTGTAAACTAAATCCGCAGTCGGTTTGATACCAACTAAATTGAGGCGAGCCAACTCAACTTCTACCCCCTGAAAACCATCTTTTTCATTACCTCGCTTCACCAGATCCGAGTTGCTAGGAGCAAGATTGCTCGCTCCCGAAACGCCCGTTCTCTGACTTAAGTTTTCTGCCTTTGTGGGGTCGTAATCTATTGCCGCAAAGCTGCTGTAATTTGTGGTACTGGGGCGACCCCAAAAATATTTATCCGAGCCGAAAGACTGACCGATTAACGATGAGCCGACTACAACTCCTTGGTTGGTAATTAAACTGCCGTTTGCTTGGGAATTGAAAGCAAGTTGACCGATTGCGAGCAGGATTAAGGGATAAATAATCGCTGTGATTCCCCACAAAACTAAAGTAACGCGAATAGCTCTGATTAATTCTCTCATACATGACCTCAATGAAGGAAGTTCGGCAACGGATTGTGTAACGGATTGTGTAACGGATGTCATGAAAAACTGGATGCCCGAAACCGGGTTTTTGCGAAAATATTTGGTTTAGCCGCCAGATTCGGTAAAAAACCCGGTTTCTAAGGTTGACAATGGAAATGCCTAAAATCTTTCTGGCTGAAAAATCACGACAAACAAATAAACTGCTAGCCCAATAATTACTAAACCCAAAAGACTTAAACCCCACGCCGCTTTTTTGGTCAAACCTTCATCCGCAGCCGCATAAACCGCGGGTGCAATTATCAAGTTAAAGCACATTACCAGAAATAGCTGCACCGGGATTGGGTGGCGCGATCGCAGCATTTTCGCTAACTCAATTGTTTCTTGAAAGTCTCTGGGTAAAACATCATTCAGCAAATCATTCCGTTTCATGAATTCTCCTTTGTTGGGAACTAAATATCTGTCTTTCTCTTAGATTTTTTGTGGGAAAATCGAGGCATAGCCTCTGAATCTGCGTTCCCAGGCAGAGCCGGGAAGAGTCATCCGTTACATCCGCCCTGCGAATCGGTAGTCGAAGTTTTTTATGCTAACCCGATCGCAGCAATGAAAACATCAATAATTTTGATGGCGATAAACGGCGCAACTGCTCCGCCCAATCCGTAGATTAAAATGTTCCGCTGCAACAGTTGATTGGCACTTAGTGGTCTAAATTTGACACCAGTTAGTGCCAGGGGAATCAAAGCGGGAATAATCAAAGCATTGTAAACTAATGCTGACAAAACCGCCGATTGACCGCTGGCTAAACCCATGATGTTTAAAGCGCCGACGGGAGCAAACATTGCGGGAATAATTGCGAAGTATTTGGCGATGTCGTTGGCTAGCGAAAACGTAGTCAGCGCGCCGCGAGTAATTAGCAATTGTTTGCCAATTGTCACTAAGTCAATCAGTTTTGTGGGGTCAGAATCTAAGTCCACCATGTTTGCAGCTTCCTTCGCCGCTTGGGTTCCGGAATTCATCGCCAAACCTACGTTTGCTTGGGCTAGGGCGGGTGCGTCGTTGGTTCCGTCTCCCGTCATTGCTACTAATTTACCTTCGGCTTGTTGCTTGCGAATTACTTCGATTTTGTCTTCGGGAGTTGCTTCGGCGATGAAGTCGTCTACTCCGGCTTCGTCGGCAATTACTGATGCTGTAATTCGGTTATCTCCGGTGAGCATGATGGTGCGAATTCCCATTTTTCGCAGTTGGTCAAACCGATCGCGAATTCCGGGTTTAATCACATCTTTCAAATAGATAATTCCGTAGGTGTCGCTACCTTGACAAACGCCTAAGGGTGTGCCTCCCAATCGCGAAACTCGCTCGTAAGCTTCATCGAGATCCGGGCCGAAATTGCCGCCGCGCGATCGCACAAAACCTTTAACCGCATCCACCGCACCCTTGCGAACTTCCGTACCGTCGGGTAAGTCCGTACCAGACATCCGCGTTTTTGCGGAAAAATCAATGCCTTCAGATCCTTGGGAGTTGGTGCGATCGAAATCCACCTGTGCGCCCAAATTCTGAGCCAAACGGACGATCGACTTTCCCTCGGGAGTATCGTCAAAAACGCTCGCAGTCAGCGCTACCTGCGCCACTTCTTGCAGCGAATGACCGTTTACCGGAATGAATTCCTCGGCTAAACGGTTGCCCAGGGTGATTGTCCCGGTTTTGTCCAAAATCAGCGTGTTCACGTCGCCGCAAGCCTCCACGGCGCGTCCAGAGGTCGCTATCACGTTAAATTGAGCGACGCGATCCATCCCCGCAATGCCGATCGCACTTAACAAACCGCCGATCGTTGTCGGAATCAGCGCCACCAACAGCGAAATCAGCGTCACCACACCCACAGGAGTTTTGACATAATTGCCCACGGGCGGAATCGTCGATACCACAATCAAAAACACCAAAGTCAGCACAGCCAGCAGCACTGTCAGCGCGATCTCGTTCGGCGTTTTCGAGCGTTCAGCGCCCTCCACCAGCGCGATCATCCTGTCCAAAAACCCCTTACCGGGGTCGGCCATCACCCGCAGCGTCAGTTCGTCAGAAAGGATGCGCGTACCGCCGGTGACGGAACTGGCGATGTCCGAACCCGGTTCCTTAAGCACTGGCGCGGATTCCCCGGTGATCGCAGATTCGTCTACGGATGCGACACCTGCGATCACTTCGCCGTCGGAAGGAATGACATCGCCTGCGATCACTTTAATTTGGTCGCCGCGTCTGAGAGATGTCGAACTAACTTCTTGAATTGAACCGTCTGGTAAGAGTTTGCGGGCTGTGGTATCTGCTTTTGTCGATCGCAGGGCATCTGCTTGGGCTTTGCCACGGCCTTCTGCTACCGCTTCTGCAAAATTAGCAAATACTAAGGTGAAGAACAAAATAAACGTGACTAAACCGTTGAAAACTACCTGATTTTTGCCGGGAACCGGGCCGAACAGCGTGGGGTCGATCGTTAATAATGCAGTCACAATTGTGCCTACCCATACCACAAACATCACCGGGTTTTTCAGCATCACCCGAGGATCTAGTTTGATAAAAGCTTCTTTGAAAGCTCTTTGATAAAGGCCTTTAGTATTTGCTTTTGGCGTATGTTTGCGAGACTCGCGAGAGCCTCTGGAACGGGGATTTTTTGGGGAATCAGGGGTATTGGAAGTAGCCATAATTTGGAATTTTAATGAACCGCAGAGGACGCAGAGAACGCAGAGAAAGAGAATAGTGAGGTTGATGTTTTTTAGCTATTGAGGTTGAGCAGTTGGTGTTGCTAAAGGTGTTGTGGGTGCAGTTACGGGTGCGGCTTCAAACTTGCCGCTGCTGATTTCATATCCTTCTGCGATCGGCCCTAAAGCTAGGACTGGGAAAAATGTCAGCGCGCCCAAAATGATGATTACTCCTGCGGTGACGCTGGTGAACAAAATCGAATCTGTTCTCAGTGTTCCGGTTGTTTCAGGAACCAGTTGTTTGTTCGTCATGCTGTCAGCTAACAGCAGCAGTGCAACAATTGGAACGTAGCGCCCCATCAGCAAGCTAAAACAAGTGCTTAAATTCCACCAAAGTCCTGTCGGTGCGGGTTGAGAATCGCCCAATCCTTCAAAGCCAGAACCGTTATTAGCCGCCGCTGAAGCGTATTCGTACATCACCTGCGAAATGCCGTGAAATTCTGGGTTGCTGATGCCGCTCAAGCTGTCGGGAAAGGCGAGGGTAATCGCGCCGGGGATTAAAACTGCGATCGGGTGAATCAACAAAACAACGCTAGCTAAAACAATTTCCCGCTTTTCAATTTTTCGTCCCAAAAATTCCGGCGTTCTCCCCACCATCAATCCGGTGAGAAATACGCTCAAAATGGAGTAAATAAATAAGTAAGCCGTTCCCGTTCCCTGTCCGCCCCAAACAATTTGGAGAAACAAGTTAAACAAAGTAGCAAAACCCCCTGGCGGCATTAAAGAATCGTGCATTCCGTTGACAGCCCCGCACATTGTCCCAGTCGTAGTGACAGCCCAAAGTACAGTTTCTGCCCAACCGAATCTAACTTCTTTCCCTTCTAAGTTTGGTTGCACGGAACCGAGCAAACTATTAATTTGGGGATTGCCTTGATATTCGCCAACTGCTGCAATGCCGATCAAAATTACATAGATGGCAAACACCATCCCAAAAATCAGCCATCCCTGCTTTTTATTGTTAGCAAATCTGCCGTAGGTGTGAATTAGTGCTGCTGGTATAGAAACCATTGCTAGTGTTTCCAGCAGGTTAGTAAAAGGGTTGGGATTTTCAAAAGGGTGAGCCGAGTTAATGGCAAAGAATCCGCCGCCGTTTTCTCCCAGTTGTTTGATGCTTTCAAAGTGAGCGACTGGGCCGCGAGCAATTACTTGAGTGCCGCCTTCTAAGGTACGCGCAACTGCTGGGCCGGCTAGGGTTTCCGGCACTCCAGAAATTAGTAAGCACAAGCCAATTATCAAAGAAAGTGGCAGCAGAATCCGGGTGATAGATTGAATTAAATCGATATAAAAGTTGCCGAGGGGGCGACCTGTCAGTCCCCGAATAAAGGCAATTCCTACTGCTAAACCCGTGGCTGCTGAGGTGAACATTAAAAAACCCAGGGTTAACTGGGATAAATAACTGAATGTTGTCTCGCCTGAGTAATGTTGTTGGTCGGTATTTGTGAGGAATGAAATAGTTGTATGCAGCGCCGTATCCCAGGTTGGTGCGCTGAGGCTGGTGGGATTTAAAGGCAGCAGTCCCTGAAGCATGAAAATCAAGAATACAAATATGCCCATTGCTGCATTGCTGTATAATAGCGATCGGGCATACTGCCAGCCTGTCATGGAATCTACAGACCGAATATTGCTGGCTTTATAGATGAGTTGTTCTAGTGGTTTAATTGCGGGGTCGAGAATGGTTCGTTCTCCCATGTACACCCGTGCCATGTAGTTGCCGAACACGGGCGCGATCGCGATTAAAATGATTAGGGTTAATGCAATTTGAATTAAGCCTTGTAACATAAGTGTGTTAAAAATTCCTCGTTTAGTGATTACTTTACTGAGGTTTGGGGTTGTTGATAATCTGTCTTAAGGTATAAATTACTGTTTATTAATTCTGCTTTTTTTACCTATACTTTTACTGATAGGCGAATGTTTAGCCAATGTATTAAATCTATACTTGCAGGTATAAATGCTGTCTAAACGCTGTTTTTTGCGCCAAAATGTAGTTGATATTTCAATACGGTTTACTTAACGCTTTTTGACGAATTTACTATCGCGATTTTATAGGCGATGCAGGCATTTTTCATGAATCAGATTGTTTTTAAGTTAACTGTATTGGTTGATATTTTACAAGCTTAAAATGGATTAATTAGAGATGTTTGACAGCTTATTGAAAATTCCCAAAATTTTGGTGTTTCAAGAAAAGTATTTGCGCGGAAGGTGGTCGATCGCAATTTTATTCGCGATCGTTATAGCACTGGAATTTACCACGCCGTCAGAATATCTGTTTGGGTATTTGTATACAGGGCCGATTTTACTGGCAAATTCGCGGTTGAGTCGGTTGGGAAAGTTGCAAATTACGCTGTTAGCAGCAGCATTGACGCTGTTGAACTTGTTTGTTCCCTATGGAGAAACGATCGCCCTAGCGACTGTTGCAAATAGGGCGATCGCAGTTATGGCTTTGGGAGTCACGGCATATTTGAGCGATCGCACCCAGCAGTATCAAGAAGCGATCGCGATCGCCAAAGCGCAGTTGCAATCTCAGCAGCAGCTAGCCAGCATCCGAGAGGATTTTGTCTCTACTTTGAGTCACGACTTGAAAACGCCGATGCTGGGCGCAATTGAAACAATCAAAGCTTTTCAGGGAGCAAACTTTGGGGAAGTGACTACCAGCCAACAAAAAGTTCTCGAAACAATGGCGCGATCGCAAAAAATGTCACTACAATTAGTAGAAACGCTGCTGGATGTTTACCGCAACGATGCCGAAGGTTTAAAACTGCAACTTGCGCCCGTAAATTTAGCAGCTTTAGCAGAAGAAGTAATTGCCACACTCATCCATTTATCGGCAGCGCGCCGAGTTTATATTAGTATAAGTTACGGAGAGTCTGACTTTCGCCGTTCTTTGTGGGTAAACGGCGATGAAGTGCAACTCCAGCGCGTTTTTGTTAATTTGCTAACAAACGCGATCAACCATTCTCCCCGAGGTGGTAAAGTAGAAATAGTCATGGAATCTTACGCAACCGATCAGGTGGTGAAAGTTATCGATAGCGGGTTGGGAATTACTAGCGATGAGCTGCCCCACTTGTTCGAGCGTTTTTATCAAGGAAATGGCGATCGGCAAGCCAAAGGATCGGGATTGGGGTTATACTTATCTCGCCAAATTATTGACGCCCACGGCGGTATAATTTGGGCAGAAAACAAATTGCCTTTAGGTGCCTTGTTTGGATTCCGACTACCAGCTATCTCCGCCAATGAAACCTAATTCTCCCTTGCGAATTCTCTTAGTTGAAGACGACGAACTATTTCGGTTGGGACTGCAAACCAGATTGCAGCAAGAAAGTTCCTTGCAAATAATTGCCGAGGCGGAAGATGGAGAAACGGCGGTAGAATTGACTCAGGAACACTTGCCGGATGTGGTGGTTCTCGATGTCGGTTTGCCGGGAATTGGTGGCATTGAAGCCTGTCGGCAAATTAAACAGAGACATCCAGAAATTCCGGTTTTAATTTTAACATCTCACGCCCAAAAAACGTTAATTGAAAGGTTGATTGCTGCGGGAGCCCAAGGATATTGTCTCAAGGGAATTGCCGCAGAAACTTTGGTTTTGGCAATTCGATCGGTAGCGGCGGGCGCTTCTTGGTGGGACAAGGCCGCAACTGCGGAAATTCGGGCGGTTTTTAGTAATCCCGAACCTGTCAAAAGCGCGAGTAAATGGGAAGTTTTAGACAATCCGCTGACTCCGAGGGAACAGGAAATATTAGCCTTAGTTGCGGGCGGGAAAAGCAATCAGGAGATTGCACAAATATTGTACATCGCTCCGGGGACTGTGCGGGTGCACGTCCACGCGATTTTGCAAAAGTTAGAAGTGCGCGATCGCACTCAAGCAGCAGTGCTCGCTATTCAGAAAGGATTGGTAGCAGAGGAACTGTTAGGCAGTCAATCTTAAGTCTGGTAGTTTATAATGATAGACAAAACCTCGATCGCTAAAAACTATGGGTTTTATCAATCCCAAACTATATTTGGCCTTCACGAAGATATTCTGTTCTAACGAAAGCCGAGAAATTTTGATGAGTTTTTTGAACGCTATGCTTTATGCAGGCGAATCTGCGATCGAAGATTTAGAAATCATCCCTCCTTATTTATCTGCTGAGATTTTTGGAAGTAAAGACACTTATTTAGATGTCAAAGCTAAAATTAATGATGGCAAAACTGTGATTGTCACAATCCAAGTTTTGAACGTGGCAAAATATCGTAAGCGAGTTTTATATAATGCTGCTAAAACTTATGGAATGCAATTAAATCTAAGCGATCGCTATCAAAGACTCAGGCCAGTAATTGCTTTGAATATCACAGACTTTGAAATGTTTCCCAATCAATTGGAAGTAATTTCGAGATTTGCTTTCAAAGAAACACAAAGATTATTCGATTATCCCGATAGCGAGATTGAGTTGGTGTTTATCGAACTGCCAAAATTCAAAAAGGAATTGGATCAGTTGACAACGCTGACGGACAAGTGGATTTATTTTGTCAAAAATACCAGTAACCTAGAAACTGTTCCCGATACAATGGTTGCGGTGCCAGAAATTGAAAGAGCTTTTCAGATTGCTAACGACACGAATCTGAGTCAAAAAGACTTAGATGAATTGCAAAAACAAGAGTTTTGGATTCAAGATCAACAAGGGGCGATCGATCTAGCGGCTCAGCAAGCTATAGAACGAGGCATGGAACGAGGCATGGAACGAGGCAAGTCAGAATTAATAGTCCGGAATATTAGGAGGCTAATTGGTGAAATTTCTCCAGACATTCAGACACAGATATGCGAGTTGAATCTTGAGAATTTGGATGATTTAGGAGATGCGATGTTTGATTTTGAAAGTGTTTCAGATTTGGTGACTTGGTTGCAGCAACATTCCCGAAATTTTACGGATGACATTTAATATCTGAGTTTGGTATATTTGGCATATATTTAAGTTATCGACGGTCATCAAACCAGAGGTGTTTTGTGCCAAATTTTATCAATTCTGTTATGAGTTCGATCGCCTTTTTCGACTCTGCCGTACCCGATATCCACAATCTTTGCAACGGTATGGCCGCCGGAATAGAAGTAATTATCCTTGATGCAGCGCGGGATGGAGTAGCACAAATTACGGAAGTGCTAGGGAGTCGCAGCAATATTAAAAGCATTCATATTATCTCCCACGGTCGATCGGCGAGTTTGCAACTAGGCGCGATCGATCTAAACTTGACAAATTTAAACTTTTATGATGAAAAATTGCAGCAATGGTCGCGATCGCTGGCAGAGAGTGCAGAGATTTTGCTGTACGGGTGCGAGGTAGCGGCGGGCGATGCGGGCGCTAACTTCGTGCAGCAACTGAGTCAGCTAACAAAGGCAAAAATCGCTGCTTCCAGGGGGCCGATCGGCAATTCAGCTTTAGGCGGAGATTGGCTGCTAGATTATACAACGGGAAGGATTGTTGCTGGAATGGCGATCGACCCAGCCACAATGGCCGCTTATCAATTTATTTTCGGCAATATCCTCTACGACGGGGCAAGTAACTTTCCACCGCCTGCTGGATCTCCCGGTATAGGGGCATGCGTCTTAGCTACTGGTGCGTACTTCCCCAACAGTGGCATTGATACTGGTAGCGTAACGGGGGCTAATAGCACCACAGGTTATGCAGGGTACACGAATTATCAATACACTCCGCCACCAATAGGAATATTTACTCCAATCAACCCAGC
Organism: Microcoleus sp. PH2017_05_CCC_O_A; assembly: GCF_020738785.1. Classification (NCBI taxonomy): domain Bacteria; kingdom Bacillati; phylum Cyanobacteriota; class Cyanophyceae; order Oscillatoriales; family Microcoleaceae; genus Microcoleus; species Microcoleus sp. PH2017_05_CCC_O_A. Next base: position 31,582 of record NZ_JAEQCB010000048.1, read on the forward strand.
TTTACCACCCCTGAACCGCATCAACGGTTACAGCGTTTCTTTTAGGATGCTGGTTGGGGCTGAAAACAGTAATAGTAACGATCGCGCCGGTTTCAGCATCATCGCCATTAGCAGCGACGGTCAAAACGGCATTGAACTCGGTTTCACCAACCGCAACCTCGACCCTTTTGGAGGCATTTTTGCTCAAAACGGTGGCGCATCCCCAACTCTGTTTACTCGCGGGGAAAATGCACCTGTTAATATCAGCAATCCAACCGACTACAAACTTGTTGTTCAAGGAAGCACTTACACCCTGTTTGCTGATGGCGCAGCCATACCAAACCTGACAAATCAGCCGCTACGGAACTACACGGCATTTAATCCAGCAACCAGCCAGCCACCTTTGCCCTACAATCCCTACAGCCAGCCAAACTTCTTATTTTTCGGGGATGCGACGGATCAAGCAAGTGCCAGTTTTAGGCTGGGCCAGATATCTGTTAATAGCTTCCCGGTGGCAACTCCTGACACTTATACCGTGTTGCACGATCGAGTGCTCAACGGATTTCCATCGTTTTTAATCAATGACACAGACAGCGATAACTTTTTTGGTCAGTTAGTTCTCGGCTTAGTAAAAGCTCCTAGCAACGGTAAACTCTTATTTAATCCCTTCGGCGATTTCACTTATACTCCTAATCCTGGCTTTGTCGGAATTGATACCTTCATCTACAGCCTTAGCGACGGGACTGATACTGTCCCCGGTACGGTGAGTATTAATGTTACTAACACTCCGCCAAAAGCCAATCTCGACATCTACAAAGTCACGCACGATAAAGTGCTGACTGGGTTTCCATCTGTCTTATTGAATGATTTCGACAGCGACTTTTTCGACACGTTGAGTGCCGCACTCGTTACAGCCCCGACTAAAGGTAAACTCGTACTCAACTCGAAAGGGGATTTCACTTACACTCCTAATCCAGGCTTTGTCGGAATTGATACTTTCATTTATGCCGTTAGCGACGGCATTGCGACAGTCCCTGGTACGGTGAATATTGATGTTACCAACAGTACGCCGATCGCCAATGACGACACTTACATCGTCAGGCACGATCGCGTGTTGACCGGATTTCCATCCGTCTTATTCAATGACTTCGACCCCGACATTTTCGACACGTTGACTGCTGCTGTTGTCACACAACCGACTAAAGGTAAACTCGTACTCAATCCCAAGGGTGACTTCATTTACACTCCCAGCCCCGGATTTGTCGGAGTTGATACTTTCATTTATAGCGCTAGCGACGGCGCTGCGACTATCCCCGCTACGGTGAATATTAATGTTACCAACAGTGTGCCGATCGCACAACCTGACACCTACAGCACCAGTGCGGGAAAAGCCCTCAGCGAAATATTGCCGGGAGTTTTAGCCAACGATTCCGACGCGGACTTGGACACGCTGACTGCTGCGTTGGCGGCCAACCCGACGAAAGGGTCGATCGCCCTCAGCAAAGACGGTTCTTTCACCTATACTGCTAAGGCAGGCTTTACTGGAACAGACACATTTAGCTACACAGTCAGCGACGGCATAGTTAGCTCTCCACCAGCTACCGTGACTGTAAACGTCAACAATAACCCGCCTGTCGCGATTCCTGACAACTATACAACTCCTTTTAATACCCCTCTCAATGTGGCCGGCTTGGGAGTCTTAATTAACGATACAGACCCGGAAAACGATCCGTTGACTGCGATTTTGGTGGCCCTGCCGACTAAAGGGTCGATCGCCCTCAATGCTAACGGTTCCTTCGGTTACACTCCGAATGCTGGTTTTGCAGGGACAGACTCTTTTACCTACAAAGCTAATGACGGAAAAGCTGATTCTGCGATCGTCACAGCAAGTATTGTTGTCAACAACTCTCCAACTCCAACTCCGGTAACAACTCCAACTCCGACTCCGACTCCGACTCCGACTCCGACTCCGACTCCGACTCCAACTCCGACTCCGACTCCGACTCCAACTCCGACTCCGACTCCGACTCCGACTCCGACTCCGACTCCGACTCCAACTCCGACTCCGACTCCGACTCCGACTCCGACTCCAACTCCGACTCCGACTCCGACTCCGACTCCGACTCCGACTCCAACTCCGGCGGAAAGTCCAACTCCGACTCCGACTCCGACTCCGGCGACAACTCCGACTCCGACTCCGACTCCGACTCCGGCGGAAAGTCCAACTCCGACTCCGACTCCGACTCCGGCGGAAAGTCCAACTCCGACTCCGACTCCGACTCCGGTAACAACTCCGACTCCGGTAACAACTCCGACTCCGGTAACAACTCCGACTCCGGTAACAACTCCGACTCCGGTAACAACTCCGGCGGAAAGTCCAACTCCGACTCCGACTCCGACTCCAAATCCTGTTGACTCTGACAGCGTTGGTGGCGGTAATGCCGACGATCGCACTTGCGACGAAATTACCTTACCTGCGATCGATTCGATTCCAGGGCCGAATTCAGTCGATCGCACTTTCAACGGCACTGAGGGCAACGATTTCCTCATCGGTAGCAATCTCAACGACGCTATCAACGGTTTCAACGGGAACGACATTCTGCTGGGCGGAAGCGGTAACGACAATATTTATGGCGGGCGGCCCAGCAATATCCCTCTTGGCCCGAATGCAGACAAAGACTTGCTATTTGGCGGCAGAGGTAATGATTACCTCAACGGGGATGCCGGCGACGATCTCATTTTCGGTGGTAAAGGCGATGATGTGGCGATCGGTGGCAAAGACGATGACTTGATTTGGGGTGACAAGGGAAACGACACTCTGGTGGGGGCTGAGGGTAACGACTGCTTGTTTGGAGGCAGTTTTGACCCGTCTAGCCCGGACTCTACCGGACGCGATTTGCTGTTTGGCGGTGCTGGTAACGACTTCTTGAATGGAGGAGATGCTGCGGATACTCTGGGCGGTGGAGAGGGCAACGATACGCTGAACGGCGGTAAGGGCGATGATGTTCTGGTGGGGGGTACGGGCAACGATCTGCTGTTGGGCGATCGCGGCAGCGACAGCATTTGCGGCGCCGATGGGGACGATACTATTTTCGGCGATCGCGCGATTCCCTACGGGATAGCTACGCTTCACGACTTAAACGGATCTCCAGATTCCCTCTGTGGCGGTGCGGGTAACGATTTGCTGTTTGGTAACGGCGGTAATGACAACCTCTGCGGTGATGAGGGCAATGATACTCTGTACGGCGGTAAGGGTGATGATACTTTGACTGGGGGTTTAGGTAACGATATTCTCAGTGGTGGCATTGGGCGCGATCGCTTTATTTTAACCGCAGGTGAAGGCAGCGATGTCATTGCTGATTTCACTAAAGGTGAAGATTTGCTAGTGTTAGCGGGCGGTTTAACTTTTGCTCAACTCACTATTACCCAAAGCCCTAATGCAGGTGCGATCGCGATTTCTCAGAACGGTCAACTGTTGGCTACGGTCAATAAAGTGGCTGGTAGTGCGATCGATCGCAGTGATTTTATCCTGTTTGGGCGATCGAACTAGCCGTAGGGTGCGTCAGTTTAATCTCAATCATCACGGACAATCTCGGAACTGACGCACCATGGAATAAATGGTGTGTCAGTTCCGAGATGATGAATTGGTCGCGAAAATCTCACGCTTCTGACACACCCTACTTCTACGAATACAGTGGCTGGTAGTGCGATCGAGCGCAGTGATTTTATCCTGTTTGGGCGATAAAATTAGCCGTAGGGTGCGTCAGGAAAGAGCATTCTCACATACAAAAAATCCCATTCTGACGCACCATTTATTCTGTGGTGCGTCAGTTTTTAGATTGTCATATCGTTTCCGGTTGTATGGGAATGATTTAACCGCAGAGGGCGCAGAGGACACAGAGAGAGAATAGAGAGATTAATAATAATTCCTATGCAACCGGAAACGATATCAGTTTGTCGCAAAAATCTCTCTAGCTGACACACTCTACTTCTAATTCTGACGCTGAAATAATCGATGTTTCCGGCTGATAAATTGAGAGGCTTTTAATAATCTCCAGAAATTGCTGCAAAATAGTCGATGAATCATTCTGCCGCCAAACCGCAGTTAAGTTAGTGGTTGTCGTTTGTTCCAGAATCGGACGATAGACCACTCCTTTGCGTTGAAGATTCTGGACGTGAGATGGCAGAATGCTAATACCAGTTTCGCCTGCAACCAACCCCAAAATCGTGACCATAAAGACGGCTGTTTGAACAACTTTCGGCACAAATCCTGCTTGCGAACATAGATGGTAAATTTGTTCAGACAAACCCGCCACAACTTGATGCAGGGGCATGACAAATTCTTCATTTTTTACGTCAGCAAGCGAAATTTGGGATTTGGCTGCCAGCGGATGGTTTTTAGGTAAAACGGCGACAAGTGGTTCTTCCGTGATAGACATCGTTTCTAAATCATTGTCTTCCGAGATTTCGTGGTAGAGATACAGAAAAATGATATCAGTTTGGCGATCGCGCAATCTCTGAATTAGAAAAGCACTATTTTCTTCCTGTAAAATCAGTTTTACCTCTGGATATCGCTGTCGAAACGTTCGCAGCATCTCTGGAAAGACACCATTCGCGATCGAACTCGTAAAACTCACCGTCAAGTGACCCAATTCACCTTGATGAATGCGCTGGGTTTTATGTACCCCTTGTTCTAACAGTGCCAGAGTTGCACGAGATTCTTCTAAAAACGCCTGTCCTGCTGGAGTTAGCCCAATTGGGTGACTTTTGCGATCGAATAGTTGCACGCCCAATTCAGTCTCCAAATCTTTAATTTGGTTGCTTAGGGGCGGTTGCGAAATGTGCAATCGCTTTGCCGCATTGGTAAAGCTCAGTTCGTCTGCCACTGCAATGAAGTAACGGAGATGGCGAAGTTCCATAGATTTTAGATGTTAAACTTTAAACTTGGAAATGAATAATTACTATAGCGGTTATTGAGTAGATACTGCCATACTTCTTGAGTATATTCTTATATTAAAAAAAGTATTTGACATCTAATAATAACTTGTTTATTCTGGAATTAATAGTTAGAAGGTTTGGCGAATAATTACGATTTTAATTATCACAAAACGAGGATTATTTATGTTGTCGCACGTAATTCGACGAGTTGCAGTTGTCGGAGGAACCCACGGAAATGAGTTAACAGGAGTTTACCTGACTAAGAAGTTTCAACAATTCCCAGACTTGCTGAAACGATCGACCTTTGAGACAGTTGCCTTATTAGCCAACCCGAAAGCGGTGGCGCTGAATCGGCGTTATGTCGATCGCGATTTGAACCGTTGCTTTAGCCGCGCAGATTTGGCTAACCCAGACTTGACGGGTTACGAGGACACACGCGCTAAGGAAATCTCCGCCCAACTATGTCCTAAAGACCAAAACGGGGCTGATTTCATTATCGACCTCCACAGCACAACGGCGAACATGGGGCTGACAATTTTACCGTCTAGCAAACATCCATTCAATTTACAATTATTAGCCTATTTAAGCGAACTCGATCGCTCAGTTCGAGTTTGTTTCCGAGATGAGGATGGTCAGGATTCGCCAATGTTGCGATCGCTATCTGCTTTTGGTTGCACGATAGAAGTTGGGCCCATCGCCCAGGGAGTCGTTAATGCCCATCTGTTTCAGCAAACCGAAAGGCTGGTTCGCACCATTGTAGATTATCTCGATGCCACAAATCGGGGCAATCCGCTAGTTATACCATCATATTTAACTGCATATCAGGCGATCGTTTCCGTAGACTACCCGAGAAATGCTGTAGGTGAAATGCAAGCCACTATCCATCCCCAACTTCAGTTTAAAGATTACGAACCCTTACATCCCGGTGAACCGATGTTTCTCACATTTACGGGAGAATCGCTCCCCTATCAAGGAGAATCTACAGTTTTCCCTGTATTCATTAACGAAGCTGCTTATTATGAAAAGCACATAGCGATGCTTTTGACGAAAAAACAACAGCTTCACCTTGAAACTGCATAAAATCCTGTCCCGTCAATTACCAGCAATAAAAAAGGTTTGTAGTGAGGACTTCAGTCCGCATCCATCCCAGGACAGAATTTCCAACTATTGAACCAATCTTACTAAGGTTTGTAGTGAGGACTTCAGTCCGCATCCATCCCAGGACAGAATTTCCAACTATCGAACCAATCTTACTAAGGTTTGTAGTGAGGACTTCAGTCCGCATCCATCCCAGGACAGAATTTCCAACTATCGAACCAATCTTACTAAGGTAATTCGAGCGGACATGATAGACAGCCTTTCTCAAAAATATGAGGTATGACTGAAAGCTTATATAACGACGAAACTAAGAGGGCTAAAGCCCAACTACATACCTCATCTTTCGATCGGGCATGATAGATATAACTCCCCAATGATTCAAAATATGACTTTTATGACATTAGGGTTATGACTTTTATGAATTCAAACAATGAATTTATGAAGTGACGTATCATCTCGCCTGTGTAATAATGTTAATTAACTTCAAGTCAATAAGTATTAGGTAAATGTAGGCAAAAAGGTGTGGGTAGATGGTGGGTAGGTAGGGTGAGAGGTAGTGAGCAAATCCCCCCCAAGTATGTTGGCGATGTAATCGGGCTTTAAGGGGCTGTTTTTACCCTTTTCCGGGGCTAATAAACGCGAGATGCTATCGGAAATGAATGATTTTGTATTACTGCGGGGAATGTGTACTACAGGAAGCGGTAGGTAGGTTTGTTTTGGCTGTTTATTCAGGGTGAAAACCCCATATGCAGATTACATATGGACTATCGAATGGGAATATAGACAATAAAAAACCCGCCTTATTAGGGCGGGCTGGATTGGGGGGGGTTAGATGTCAGTTAGTTGAACCGTTGTGTCAATCCCTAGGTAATGGCGTTGGATGACCTCTACGCTGTTACCGCAGGCGGTAGCTAACAGAAGTAAGTCAGTGCCAGCGTGGGCTTGTAGGGTGATGAACGTATGGCGGGTATGGTAGATAGATAAGCGAGAACTTATCGCGCCAGAATCAGCCAATCCCGAAACAATACCAGGGTAGACGTACTTAATACCATTCTTTATTGAATTCCTATGGTCTCAGGGACGTGGTTGCTTTTTGCTTGCATATTCAGTTTTCAACGTTCTGTAAGGGCTTAAATTTCTATCAGGCTTCTATCAAACTAGCTGTTTATTCCCACCTGATAGTCCATATTTAATGTACATATGTAGGTTATAGTATGAGTATAGCAGGTTGTTAGCAAGTTGAGTACATTTTGACAACAACAGCCAACCCAAATGGGATAACAGTCTAGAAACCACAGCAGCAACTATTCCGAAACATTAGACAAGATTGCAAAAGTCCTTATTAATCAAATTTTGGGACGGGCTAGAAGCCCATCCCACAAGAAAAAAGATTTTTGTGGGATGGGCTTTGAGCATCGTCCTAAATATTTTTGCAAGAAGTCTATTAGCCGATCGCCCTACAACCCCACGAATCTGTCTTCTGGGAGGCTTTGGGAGCCCGATCGACCAAATACCTGTCAATTAAACTGGTATTTTTAGCTTGGGGATTTATGGCAATTACTCGCGTTTCTGTAGACTCAGCAGGCAATCAGGCGATCGCCCCTGGAGATTTCCTCTCTGTTTAGATATCTGGTTAGCAAAAAAAATCGGTAGTGCTGTCCCCACGGGCGAATCTTGTATACAAGACAACACGCTTGCGATAAGACTGTCTTGCGGATAACAAGGATGTGAAAAAGAGACACTGCGATCGATCTCTGGGCAGCCCTATCATCAAAAAAGCTTAACCCAAGCGTATGGGAATGTATTCAGGTTTTAACCAGTAAAGTGCTGGGATTTTTTGTCGGTTAATTTCGGTTAATTATATTCACGGCGCTGGGACAAAAGGAAGAAACCGGGTTTTTCATCGATATTGAGAATTTTTAGGAAATATTTCCTAAAAAACCCGGTTTCTGGCCGCCTATGTCATTCTAATTTTCCGAATTGGGATTATTTAGTATCCCCAAACTTCTAACTTGTGACTTACGATACCTTGAATTTGCTGGGCGATCGCATCTTCAGGGCGATCGGCATCGATCCGGAAAATTCGAGATTTATGTTCCTCGGCCAACTCCGTAAAACCTTGCTGTACGCGCTTGTGAAACTGCAAATCAGCTTGCTCGATCCGATCGCGCTCTCCTCTGGCCCTTACCCTTGTCAAACCCGCCTCCACATTAATATCCAGCCACAAAGTCAGATCGCTTTCCAAGCCGCCGGTGGCAATTGCATTCAACTGCTTAATTAAATTTAAATTAAGATTGCGGCCGTAGCCCTGATAAGCAATCGTGGAGTCTGTAAAGCGATCGCATAAAACAATCGTTCCTTTCGATAACTCGGGTTTAAGAAAAGTTTCGACGTGCTGAGCGCGATCGGCAGCGTACATGAGTAATTCTGCTACATCAGATACAGATTCACCCGGATCTTGTTTGAGTAACAAATGCCGCAGTCCTTTTCCCAACTCCGTACCCCCCGGTTCGCGAGTAGCCACCAACCGGACTTTCTGAAAATAACTTACTTGCAGCCAATGTATCAATCGCTGCATTTGTGTAGTTTTTCCAGCACCTTCTACCCCCTCAAATACGATAAGTTTGCCCTTCATTGCCTAACTTTGCACCTCAATAAAATAAATATGAATCCTCCCGTATATCTGTTCTAGGTTCGGTATGATAATAAAGTCTCAGTGCCTCATGGTTGGAGTTTTCTATGGCTCGCTATACTGGTTTTTTTATCGTTGCAGTTCCGATCGACCGTCTCCGTCAATCCCTGATTGAAATTTTAGAGTCATGCAATCTTGATATTATCTACAATACAGGAGATTCCCTGATGGCTCGCGAACTTCCGGGTCAAGTTTCGATTCCGAAACTGGTCACCGCCGAAGTCCTAATTGAGAAAAACACGGCTAGTGACTCAGAAGTTCGCATGAACTTCGTAATCAAAAACGAGGAATTGCCCCTGCAAACCAATAACCACTGCCGTCAAATGTTCGAGCTAGTCAGTCGTTCAGTTATGAAAAACAATAACTGGCGGCTTTTGGAGAGTATGGCACTGTAGCCATAAATCATTAGTCATCAGTCATCAGTCATCAGTCATTAGTTCCTGGCTAATGACTAATTACTGATGACTTTTATTTGGAAGGTCTAAATTTAACCTCGAAACTTCCGGCGCAGCAGCAAAGAATTGGTAACAACGCTAACAGAACTAAACGCCATAAATGCGCCTGCTGCCGCAGGACTGAGTAAAATTCCAGTTGCAGGCAGCAAGAGACCGGCCGCAATTGGAATTCCCAGAGTATTATAAGCAAAAGCCCAGAATAAATTTTGGCGAATCTTATTAAAAGTAGCGCGACCAAGGTCGATCGACTCAACAACATCCATCAAAGCATTTCGCATTAGCACAATTTGAGCAGTCTCAACCGCGACATCAGTCCCGCAGTGCAAACCGATACCGACATCAGCTTGAGCCAAAGCCGGGGCATCATTGATTCCATCTCCCACTACAGCCACTTTACAGCCTTGGGCTTGCAAACTGGCGATCGCCCGAGCCTTCCCCTCCGGTCGCACTTCGGCCAAAACATCAGCAGCCGCCAAACCTAGCTGCTGCGCCACCACCAACGCCGCCGACGCCGTATCGCCCGTCAGCATGATTACCCGCAATCCCATGCCCCGCAGGCGATCGACTGCCGCCTTAGCATCTGGCCTCAGAGTATCTTTTAGCCCGATTACCCCCAGCAAAACACCCCCAGAAGCCACGTAAACCGCCGTTTTGCCTTGGCAAGACTCCAAAAGTTCCGCAGCCACAGCGACGCCCTGCTGGTTCATCCACTCAGCATTCCCCGCGAACACCCGCTGGCCCTCCACTAAAGCAGAAACCCCGAAGCCCGGTTCCGTGTAGAAATCCTCAGCAGCTAGCAGCGGCAAACCTTGCTGTTGAGATTCCAGTACAATCGCGGCGGCGATGGGATGACAAGCGCCTCTTTCCACCGCCGCCGCAATTTGCAGCAGTTTTGAGTCAATTGTGGAAATTGTGGAAATTGTGGAACAGATATCTTGTTTGTTTCCCACATTAATATCCGAGTTCAAATCCAACTCTGAATTCTGGAAAATCGGCAAATAATCAGTGAGTGTGAGATTTCCAGTTGTCAGAGTCCCAGTTTTGTCAAAAACCACAGTATCTAATTGATGCACTCGTTCTAAAACATCGCCACCGCGAATTAAAAGTCCGCGCTCCGCCCCGATGCCAGAACCGACTAAAATTGCAGTTGGGGTAGCCAGTCCCAAAGCACAAGGACAAGCAATGACTAAAACTGCGATCGCCAATTTCAAACTTAACAGCAAAGGCGATTGGTAATCGGTAATTGATAATTGATTTCCCATGCCCAATGCCCCATGCCCCATGCCCGATGCCCCATGCCCCATATTGTGTCCTAAAAGCACAGAAGGCCAAATATGAGTTCCGGCGAAATACCAAAATAGGAAAGTTAAAGCCGATATCGCCATTACGCCATAGACAAAATATCCGGCGACAGTATCAGCTAAGTGTTGAATCGGCGCTTTGCGAGTTTGGGCGGCTTGTACCAAAGCCACCATTTGAGCTACAGTTGTTTCCTGACCGGTGCGAGTTGCCCGCATCACAACTGCCCCGGATTTATTAATAGTTCCCGCCGCGACTGTATCTCCTGGTTGCTTCAAAACTGGCATCGATTCGCCAGTCAGCATCGATTCATCTACGGTTGTTTTACCTTCGCAGACTTCGCCGTCTACCGGAAATTTTTCACCGGGTAAAACTTGCAGCCATTCTCCGACTCGGACGCGATCGGCTGGAATTTCAATGTATTGTGGATTGTAGACCGCAGATGTCGAGTTTGCAGGCAATTCTTGAGAGTCCAAATCTAAAATCGGCAGTTTAAAATCAACTAAGCGGGCTGTCGCTGGTTGTAGTGCGATTAAAGCTTGCAAAGCTGATGCAGCGCGCCGTCTGGCTTGCTGTTCGAGAGTTTTGCCCAACAAGATAAAGCCCAAAAGCATCACCGGTTCGTCAAAAAAGCACTCCCATCCCATGCGTGGAAACAGCAGCGCCGCATTGCTAGCCGTGTAAGCCGTGACTGCGCCTAAAGCTACCAAAGTGTTCATGTTTGGTGCGTTTCGCCACAAACTGCGACAGCCGTCAACGATAATCGGGCGGCCAGGTAGCAGCAATGCGAGGGTGGCGAGTCCCCAGTGAAACCAAATGTTGCTGAGAATTGGGGCTTTGGTGCCGAGTATGTGTCCTAAACCGGATAGAATAATTAGAATAAGGGCGATCGACAATTGATTGATTTGCTGTCGAATTTCTTGCCGCCGCCGTTCAATTGCCGCCGCTTCTGCTTCCCGCTGATTTTCACCTAAGCGAGACTGAGAGGGAAATCCGTTATTAGTCAACTTTTTCGCTAAAGCCTCTGCATCGACAGTCCCCGGTTGACACTCAATTGTTGCGACTTCTACGGCCAAGTTAACGCAAGCCGAAATTACGCCTGAATGCTGCATGAGTTGGCGTTCAACTGATGCAGCGCAACCCGCACATTTCATCCCACCGACATCGAAAGTAACAACTTCTGGCGGGGGAGATTCTTTAACTGGGATGATTTGTGATTGATTTTCGGGGACTGTTTTGGGAATAAATTGCATGGGTTTCTTCGGTATTGATTAGAATATTTTGGTGAGAACAGAAAGTGCATTATATCAATTCCGTCTAGCCGAGTAATTATTCATCTCTCTCTTCTCTCCCTCTGTGTCCTCTGCGTTCTCTGCGGTTAAATAATTCCGATACAACCAGAATTGATATAATGCACAGTTTAGACAAATGTCTATATTTTTATCATAGATAAAATTTCTGGCATCTTCCGAAAGTGTTAGTTTTTTTTAATTCTTATCTTAATTCTGAAGATTGGATGTACGGTTGAAACTGTATCTATACAGACACTCACGCACTCTAAGAGGGGGTTGAAGATTAGACGGTAATTGTCTTTAGTCCGATTGGCACGGACATCGTTTGTACAGACGCGGTTTCAACGGTACGATTAGTTAGTATTGAACTTTTAGGTGAGAAATTTAGCTATGACAGAATCAGATAAATTTTATATTGTCAAACGTCCTGCTGGTAATTGCGAGATTTTGCCGGCTCAAATCGCACAGCAAAGCCCCACTATTATAGAACAGTGGGAACGATTATGTTATAATGCTTTTATATCTACATATGTAACCTACGTATGGACTATCAAATAGCAATAAACAGCTAGTTTGATAGAAGCTTGATAGAAGCTTAAGCCTTTACAGAACGTTGAAAACAGAATATGCAAGCAAAAAGTAACCATGTCCCTGAGACAATCAAAGTACAGTCTGACAATGGTAGCCTCCGGTTACAATTCAGTACAAAGTACAATCCCATCTTTGGCGGCAAGCGGAAGCATCAGGGGCTAGCTATGAAGGATACCCCTGAGAATTTCCAAAAGGCGATCGCAATTGCATGGCGAATAGAAGAGGACTTACAGCACTCCGACTGGCAGAAGCTGTTTGACCCAACCTTTGCCAAGTACGGCTTAAAGACCAAGTACGCTGCTGAGTTGAAGCTAGCGACGCCCATACCCGATCCAGGGCCTGAGATGACGGTAGGGACAATGTGGGAGGATTACCTGATTTGGAAGCAACCCCAGTTACAGCCAACTACGTTTGAGAATAATTTTCTTAAAACGTATACAAACATAGTTAAAGGGTTTAAGTGGAATAACAAACAGCAGACTTTTAGTGAAACTCAATACTCTATTTGGGATATGCCAATTTCCCATGCCGAAAGTGAGACCTTGCTAAAGAGCGATCGAAGCCTAGTCCAAAAAAAGGCCACGTTAGTCGCCCTCTCTGAAGCCTTTATCCGTTTACAGTCCTTAGGTAAAACCAAGTTAGCGGTTAACCCGTTTGTAATCGTTGGTGGCGTCACCGAAAACAAAACTAACAAGTATAAACCTACGGTTAACGACGATGGCAGTACCGACCTACGTTGGTGGGACTCAGTGGACAAAGAAACCGATTCAGAGGAACGAGACCGCCGTGCATTTGTCAGGGATGAACGAGACACCATTATCAATGCTTTTTATGAGCATAAAAATGCAGCGCCCCGGCTGTTAGCCCCCCTGGTTGAATTTCGATTCTTGACGGGATGTCGAAGTGGTGAGGCCTTCGCGCTGGAATGGAAAGATGTATTTTTGGGGCGAAATAAAGATTACATCCGGTTTAGCAAGTCGTACAATGGGCGTTGCAAAAATATGCAAGTTCCAAAAACTGGCGAAACTCGCATATTTAAGATATACCCTAAGCTATCCGAGTTTCTGAATCGGATCAAGCCTGCTGATGCTAAACCTACCGATTTGGTTTTCGTTAAGTTGAATGGCCGCTCCTGGGACAATAACTCGGTAAAGGATGTTTGGAATGGGAAATCTTCTGGTAGCGGCGGGGTAGTGACTCAACTTGCGGCCGACGGCTTAATAAATGGCTACCTACCCTTTTACAGTTGCCGTCACACTTTCATTACCTTGATGGCTCATAGTGGCGCTGACTTACTCTTGCTAGCCACCGCCTGCGGTAACAGCATAGAAGTCATTCAGCGTCATTACTTAGGGGTTGATACAACTGCTAACTTCCCCAACATCTAACCCAGCCCTACTTAGCCCGCCCTAATAAGGCGGGTTTTTTATTGTCTATACTCCCATCTTAATATACATATGTAGCCTACATATGTAATTTATAGGTAGAATAAACAGCCAATAAAGTTGCTATCGCACCTTACTTACCGGACTCTAGAATATTGATAGATAGGTTTGCCTGTAGCAAGTTGATAGATGGGTCAAGGGGTAATAGTGAATCAGCCCCACAAGGGCGATCGCGATGCCTAAAATAGCTGATTTGATAGAGCTGTGATAGAATTTGGGTGAGAAGAGGCTGAAAGCGTTGGCAAATAACAACTATATCACTATTATAAAACAGTGGGGCCCTTACGATTCTGCTGAAGATGCGATCGCCCGACGCATCGGTTTAATTCGCGCTGGTAAATGTCAACCGCAATAAACGAACTTGGAAGGACTAAAGTCCTCACTACAAACCAGGTTCGTAGTGAGGACTTTAGTCCTTCAAACCAGGTTCGTAGTGAGGACTTTAGTCCTTCTTTACTGAAGTTTTTGTGACTAAAAACTACTTAGATTTAGCAGGTGCCGCACTCGGTTTAGACTGCGCCGCAGCGGGCTTAGAAGGCGTCGCCTGCGGTTTCGACTCAGCCTTACTATCTCCTGTTTTACCAGTAACTTTATTGGTCAAAATTTCCAAAGCTTTCGCGTACTGCGGATCGGCCGTCGTAGCAATTTTATCGCGATCGCGCCGCAACTCCTGTTTTTGAGCGTCAGTGAGTTCAACCTGAAAATCCGGTTTAATTCCCATGTGGTTGATATCAGTGCCGTTGGGAGTAAAATACTTGGCAATTGTCACCGCCAAACCGGCACCATTTCCCACACCGCGTACTGACTGAACCAAACCCTTACCAAACGTCTTGGTTCCCACCAAAACCGCGCGCTTGTTGTCTTGCAAAGCGCCGGATAGAATCTCGCTAGCACTTGCTGAACCGCCGTCTACGAGGACAACTAAAGGTTTGTCGGTAATCTCTCCTTTGTTTGCGGTTTGTCGATCGGCTTCACCGACGCGATCGACCGTAGAGACGATCGTACCTTCTTTGAGCCACATCCGAGCAATTTCAATACTGCCGTAGAGCAACCCACCCGGATTGGAACGCAAGTCTAGAATATAACCCGTCACCTTTTTCTGTTCCAAATCCTTAATTGCCGATCGCATTTCCGATGCAGCGTTCGCGCTAAACTGATTTAAGCGAATATAGCCGATTTCGCCGATCGGGCTTTTCTGCACCGACTTCCGCACGGGATGAATTTCAATTTTAGCGCGTTTCAGCTTAAAATCTATTTCCTTTTTGTCCCGCAAAATAGTCAGAGTCACCTCAGTATTAGCCTGGCCGCGAATCAAACTTACCGCTTGATTCGTATCCATCCCTTCAGTAGTTTTGCCATCAATCTTAGTAATGATATCTTTTGCTAGAATACCAGCAGTAAAAGCAGGAGTATCCTCAATGGGAGAAATCACCACCAACTTCTTAGTTTTCTCATCTTGAGTCAACTGAATCCCAACTCCTGTGAGTTCACCAGAAGTTTCAACCTGCATATTTTTGAACTCTTCCGGGTTCATAAACCGCGTATAAGGATCGTCCAGCTTCTTCAGCATTTCTCGAATTGCTTTATAAGCTTCCTCATCGCTAGTATAAGTCCGGTTCAAATAATCATTCCGCACCGCTTTCCAGTCAACCTGGTTAAAAGTGCCATCAACATAACTTTTGTCAATAATCTGCCAAACTTCATCAACCAATTCTTTAGGACTTCCCCTAAAAGAAGCCAGGGATTTAGAACTGCAACCAGTGTTGGCAAGAGTTGCAGCAGTGAGTAACACCGCTGCTGCACTTAGAACAAGCCCTCGTTTTGTTATAACCATTTGTCTGACGCGCGGGAGGAAAAGAGTTCAGAATAATCACGCCCAATCTAACACAGGCAAGGCTTGGTCGGATTTTGGATACATATTTATTCAACTTTGCCGAGTTGTATTCCCAAAAGCCACAGGCAAGATGCCTGTGCCACCACAAGAGTTGTGGGGTGGGCATCTTGCCCGCCCCCAAAAGCCACAGGCAAGATGCCTGTGCCACCACAAGAGTTGTGGGGTGGGCATCTTGCCCGCCCCAAAAGCAACAGGCAAGATGCCTGTGCCACCACAAGAGTTGTGGGGTGGGCATCTTGCCCGCCCCAAACCTCAAAACTATATCCAGTCAAGCCTACTCTGGTTCAAACCAGCGATCGTCCGACTTAATCAAATTAATCAATTCTGCCACACCTTCAGACTCAGGAACCTTCTTAATTTCATCCCGCCCCCGGTACAGAGAAATAAAACCCGGTTGCTTCCCGACATAGCCATAATCAGCATCAGCCATTTCGCCCGGCCCATTGACAATACAGCCCATCACTGCAATATCCAAACCCGTGAGATGCTTCGTCGCCTCTCTCACTTGATGTAACACTTCCTCCAAATTAAACAAAGTGCGGCCGCAGGAAGGACAAGCCACATACTCAACCATAGTTTTCCGCAATCCCAAAGCTTGCAGAATGCTGTAGCAGACAGGAATCTCCTTTTCCGGCGCCTCAGTCAGCGAGACGCGGATAGTATCGCCGATACCGTCAGCCAACAGCGGTGCGATACCAGCCGTGGATTTGATGCGCCCGTATTCGCCATCGCCAGCTTCCGTAACACCCAAATGCAGCGGGTAATCCATACCCAATTCGTCCATCCGGTGCGCCATCAAGCGGTAAGCAGCCACCATCACCGGCGCGCGGGAGGCTTTCAGGGAAATCACGATGTTGCGGAAGTCGAGGGATTCGCAAATTCTAATAAATTCCAGGGCCGATTCCACCATACCTTCCGGGGTGTCACCGTAGGTAAACAGCATCCGTTCCGCGAGGGAACCGTGATTGACGCCGATCCGCAAAGCTTTACCTTGATCTCGCAGGGAAATCACCAGAGGTTCCAGGGTTTCGCGGATTTTATCCCCAATTTCGGCGAATTCCGCGTCAGTGTATTCGCTTCTGTCGGCTTTCGGCTTCTCGAACACGTAAAGCCCCGGATTGATTCTCACTTTGTCTACGTGTTTTGCCACTTCCAGCGCAATTTTCATCCCGTTGTGGTGGACATCAGCAACCAGGGGCACGGCTTGGTAGGTTTCGTGCAATTTTTGCTTAATTTCGGCTAAAGCTTTGGCGTGGGCCATACTGGGCACCGTAACGCGGACGATTTCGCAGCCAATCTCGTGCAGTCGCCGAATTCCTGCGACCGATCCGTCGATGTCGAGGGTGTCTTCGTTAATCATCGATTGTACGACGACTGGGTTGCCTCCGCCGATCGTGATACTGCCGACTTGGACGGGACGGGTTTTGCGGCGTTTGATGCTGGTGTCGAATACTGGTTGGCTAGATACGGTTTTAGTTGGATTGGGCAGAGTTTGCATAATTGATGGCTGGTGTTCTCTAATTAAAGTTTATAAAATTGTGTCTGCTGTTTTTTAGGTTGCCATAGAAATGACCTGTTTGGACAAACAGGTTTTGGGTTTTGGGATAAAAATGCTCCCGTACCTCTCACTCACATGATGTAGCTTGGCCCCGTCGTGTTACGCAGCCATCACCGGGAAGGCGAAGATAGGTTGATACAGATTTTGGGTAAAATTTCTCGTTACGATCTGGGTTAGGATCTGGCAAAATTATATAAATAGTTTGGAGTCTTCAGCAGTTATGCCCGATGAAATGATTAGCATTGCGACTAGCAGCGATACTCCCGATGAGTCACCGGAAGCACCCGATTTGGAGGGTGCGAAGATTGGGGCACATACAGGGCTGGATTACTCTAGTTATTGGGATGCACAGCCAACTGAGTCTGCACACAAGCAGGTGACAAAAGCAGTGGATAGCTTGCGGCTGCACAAAGTCAGTATCAAAAAATTAGAAAAAGAACTGGCTGAGTTCATGAAAACGGTTGATAAAATGTTCAGTGCAGCGGATCAGGAAGCTGACATGAAGGCGATCGAGTTATCTGAAATTGAGTTGTCGGTTGGTATTAATGCTGAAGGTTCTTTCAGTTTAATGGCTATGGGGGCAAAAGTTGCAGATACCAGAACTGTATTGTTAAGGTTTAAACGTAAGTCTTAAGGTGAAATGGGAAGAAATAGGGCAATATCAATTGGCATTAATCAATATGAGTTCTCGCAATCGCTGAAGTATGCCAAACGGGATGCACAGTTAATGCGAGACTTTCTTGTCAAAGAAGCGGGATTCGATGGAGTTTTTTTGTTGTCCGATGACTTGCCGCCAGATAAAGGGATGTCAACTCGTCCTTCTTTTACCAATTTGAGACGAGTTTTGAAGACAATGTTTGAAAAACCATCTATGGAAGCTGGGGATAACTTTTGGTTTTTCTTTAGCGGACACGGAATGCGCCATAAAGGGTGTGATTACCTGATGGCTTGTGACAGCGATCCGGGGGATGTTGAACATACAGCAATTTCGATTAATTACGTGACAGAACGCTTGGGTCGCTGCGGCGCTGATAATATTGTCCTAATTCTAGATGCTTGTCGTGAAGGTGAAGGAAGTAAATCGGGAGAAGGAGTGGGAAATCAAGCCGCTCAAGTTGCGCGAGAAAAGGGAGTCATTACAATTTTCTCTTGCAGTCCTGATGAGTATTCCTATGAAATTGATGATTTACAGCAAGGGATTTTTACAAAAGCACTGCTGGAAGGGTTAGGCGCTCAAGAAGGTCGATGTGCAACTGTTGAACAATTGAATGATTATTTGAAGGGGCGAGTTCCCGATTTGATTCGGCAATACAAAAAAAGTGATACGCGACAAACACCTGATATTATTGCTGAGCCTGCCAGCAAGTATCACTTGATTCTTTGCCCGCAATATGCAACTAAAGCTGATGTTGCAATGATGAAAAATGATGCTTTCTATGCTGAAGTCCATAAAGATTTGGATCTAGCAAAACAATTGTGGATTCGCGTGTTAGCAGTATCTCCGGCTGATATGCAGGCTGTGAATGCGATCGAAAGAATTGCCGTTGCAAAGATACAGGCAGAAGTTATACCAGATCAACCAAGTTCTAAAAATAGTGCTGCAACCGATAAATATTCCCAGCCTGCACCTCCAAATCCTACTCCTATACGGGCACTACCAATACTAGATCCCCTGACTTCGGAAAATCCTACTAAAACTAACAAATCCCCGCAAGCTGCACCTTCTAATCCTACTTCTATTGAGCCTGATGTTCCCCTCAAGTCCGAACGCGGAGTAGACTACACTAAGTTGCGCGATTTACTGGCAACTGAAGAGTGGGCAGAAGCTGATGAAGAGACAAATAGAATTATGTTGCTAATCGCAGGTAAAGAAAAAATAGGCTATTTTGATATCTTCGATATTAAGGAAAATTTCTGTGAAGACTTCCGCACAATCAACCAACTTTGGATAAAATATAGCAATGATAATTTTGGTTTTAGCATACAGAAGTTTATTCGTGATGAAGTCAATGAAAAGTTGTATGAATTTTTAGATCGTGTTGGGTGGGATTTAGACTGGGGCATGGGTGACAAGTATCGGGGAAACCCACACACATTTCCAAAAGGACATTTCCCTGGTAGGTGGTTTTTTGGTTGGTACTCTTATCAGGGGGAAGATTTAGGTATGGCAAGAAAACCCGCAACAGAAGATATGCTTTGGTTCAACTTGGATTGCTTCTAAAATTCTTAACATAATGTTTCCTGTAGAATGAACTTTAAAATGATCGGAAACATTACTAATATTGAAACAATAGCAGTCGTAGGGTGCGTCGCCTCGAAAATTCCTAAACAAAAATCGACAATCTCATAGCGACGCACCTTACAAAATACTCGATCAAATAAATGTTGGCGTAGTTAAATCTTCAAAATATTTTACTTTCCCGCGCATATCCTTAAATAATTCTTCAGTTGAAAGAGACTTTT